>NZ_NRDP01000031.1:0-69999 GCF_002878475.1 Dyella sp. AD56 | reverse complement strand
GTGGGCAGTAAGGGCGACAGCTATGACAACGCGTTGGCCGAGACCATCAACGGGCTCTACAAGGCCGAGCTGATTCACCGCCGAGCACCATGGAAAACCAGAGAAGCGGTGGAACTGGCCACGCTCGAATGGGTGTCATGGTTCAACCACCAACGCTTACTCGAACCCATCGGGTATATTCCACCCGCCGAGGCCGAAGCTAACTACTACCGTCAGCTGGCTTCCGACTTGGTGCAGGCCGCATGATCACTTAAACCAAATAGCCTCCGCGAAAACCGGGGCGATTCACACATCGCCGCGTCCACCGTCGACGAACCCAGCCGCTCCATCCCGCCCATCGTATCCTTTTCGTTGAGCGCTTTGATGAAACCCACGGGCGTGGACATCACAAGTCCGTGAACCGCACCGCCCGCATCCTGTAGCACGGCGTCACCCAGTTGGCCCTGGCTATAGGCTTGGGTGTAGCGATCACTCAGCTGGTTCACCATCTGAGGCAACACGACCGGCATCGTCAGCGGATTGACCATCATCGAGCTAGTCGCCATTCCCTTGAGTTGGTGCCCCACACCACTCAGGAACTGACCTGCCCGATTGAAGGTAAAGAATGCCTCCGTGTCGGAGATGCCATGCGTACCGCCAAACTCGTAACCACCACCGGCATTTCCAAGGCCGGCAGCTGCCATGTCCTCCGCCGTCGGTGTCACATTGACCGTTGCTAGGGTCTGCGCATCAGGCTGATAAATCCCTAGCTCGCTGTAATCGTGCACATACGACTCGACCTGATCGGTCGACATTGTGCTGAAGCTCACCTGGGGAGCGCCGGTGGCTTTAAGCTCCTGGGCAGCGCTATACAAGTCGTCGATCGACGAGGCCTTCAGGCTCAGGTAGTCCCCGCCTGTATCGCCACCACCATTGACCGCTGCCACGGAAGAGCTGCTATTCAGTGCATAGCTCATCGCGGCATTTTGCTCCCGCCAACCTGACGCACCCTCTGCATTGTACGTGGATAGCGCGTTATTCCAGTCCGGACTTGAGCCCTGCCGGATAGATGTCTGTGCTGCGCCTGGGCTACTCATCCCCGCGATGGCGGCATTCCCCAACGCATTCCCAAACGGAATCGACTGACATGCGTTCGCCAATCAAGACGCGCGTTTTCTCAGCCAAGGCAAGGCGTTAGCCGGAACGAAAACGACCGGGATGTCGCGCGGAAAAGTCGCAACCCCCGACGTGCATTTTTGGCTGCAAGGCAATGGACAGGACCGCACGCCGAAGCGGTCGCGAGTGCGTCAGAACTCCGCGTCAGCCTCGCGCTCGGCATCGAGCGCCGCGAACAACGCATCGGCGTCGGAAGACGCATCGATGCTCTTCGAGGCCGCATTGCGCGGCCTGGCCGGATGTGTGGCCTCGTGGATGGCCTTCAGTTGCGTGACCGCGACGTGGGTGTAGATCTGCGTCGATTTGAGGTCGGCGTGGCCGAGCATGGCCTGGATAAATCGGATGTCGGCCCCGTTCTCCAACATCAGCGTGGCCATGGTGTGCCGGAACAAATGGCAACCGCCCTGCTTGCCCAGATTGGCCTTCTGCACATACGCCGAGACGGTGGTGGAGAGCCACGCTTCGTTGAACGGCACGCCGGCCCGCGTCAGGAACAACGTGCCATCGTCCGGCGGCATCACGATCTGCGGGCGCACCTGGTCGAGATACGTTTGCACCCACGCCATCGCCCGCTCGCCCACCGGCACCCAGCGATCCTTCTGCCATTTGCCCTGATTGACGAATATTAGGCCGCGCGCCCGGTCGATCTCGTACACACGCAGGTTGGCCAGCTCCATGCGACGCAAGCCGGTGGAGTACAGCACCTCCATCATCGCCCGATCGCGGATACCGATCGGCGTGCGCGCATCGGCCAGGGCCAGCACGCGCTCGGCTTCCGCCTCGGTTAGCACGTGCCGCGGCAACACGCGTTTCAGGCGTGGCAATTCCAGATCGCTGGCCGGGTTGTAGAGCAGATAATTTTGCTTGGTCAGCCAGCGAAAAAAGCCACGCAATGGCACCAAGGCGCTGCGCTGGCTGAATACGCTGAGCGGCTCGCCGTTGTCCTTGCGGTGATAGAACAAATGCCGCTGGTAGCGCTCGATGATCGGCTTGGTGATCTCGGTCGGCCGCGTCAGCGCGCGGGGCTCACACCAGCGAATAAACGCGCGCACGTAGCGCTCGGTGTTGTGGATGCCGGCCTCGGTGTAGCCCTTGATGCCGAGGTGTTCCAGGTAGCGCTGCAGGTAGGCAAACAGGCCTTCGGGATCGGCGGGGTTGCCGACCGGCGTCAGGAAACGCGAGCGATGCGCGGTGCGGCGAGCCATCGGATCACGCCGGAGCAGCAGCTAAAGAAAGCGTTCCATCACTACGATGCGATGCATGGCGCGTACCCTGACGTGCGGTTTCCCGCGTTGGCGGCACGGACGCAGCCGAAACGGCGGTGTCATTGGCCTGCACCAGGGTTTCAGGCGACCGATCCACGGCCGATGCCGTACCGACCACGGGCCGATCTGACCCCGACGATGCATTGGCACGCCCCGACTTTTCGTCGTCGTAGGCATGCAAACTGGCTGCATCGATCAGGCCCATCAGGTGCGGCGTATCGCTGGCCACCTCGCCATCGAAACGCAGCTCGTAGGCGATGCCCTTGCCGAAGGGCTGGCGATGCACGGCGAGGTATTCCATGTCTTCCAGGCGGCCCAGGTGGACCTTGAGCTGGGTCTGTCCCCAGCCGGTCACCTCGCGCACCTGTTTGCGTGTGAAGCGCAATGCGGACGGTAAGCAGCCCTGCTGTGCCGCTTCGGTGCGCAGCCACGTCGTGAGCAAACCCAGCAGGCGCCGCGTTTGCGGCGGCAGTTCATCCAAGGTGCTGCCCAGCACCGCGTGCGCAAGGCGGTTGGCCAGCGCGATATCGGCCACGCTCACCTCGACGTACTCGATCACCGCGCCGTGGTACTGCTCACGCTTCACCTCGCGCTGGCACTGGTGCAGCAAGGCGATGGCGTCGATCAACGCGAGGTATTTCTCGTGGTCGCGGCGCATGCGCGTCTTGTCACTGAGAAAGGTCAGTCGCTCGGCGTACGGATTGACCACTTTCAGCGGGCGCAGCAGGCGTTGCGCGTTCTGGTGCAGCGCGGTCAAGCGGGCCTTGTCTTCGCTGGCCCGCAGCCCATCGAGCGTACGGCGCAGGCGCTGCTGCGCATGGATGGCCTGGGTCTGTTCGCGCGATTCGTCCACGCTGAGCACGAGGCAGCGGTTCAACAGCTCCTCGTCCAAGTCGATCGCGGTGGTGGTGCTGAACAGCATCACCGGACCTTCGACGCGGTATTCCTGCGTTTCCAGCTGGCCGGTCTGGGCATTCTTGCCGGTGCTGGCAATCGATACTTCGCCTTCGGACTGCAGCAGTTTCAGCGCATAGCTGGCCTGGCTCGCGCCTTCTTCCTCGCTGATGGCCAGGATCTTGTGGCGCAGATCCTTGTCGCCCAGATAAAACAGGCTTTGCCCGGTCATCGCGCTGTACTGCACGCGTTCTTCCGGCGGCACGAAACGCAGCACCGCATCCATTAACGACGACTTGCCGGCGGCGCTGGAGCTTTGCACCATCACGGCCAGCGGACGATCCAGCTTGCGCGAGACCGCCGCTAAATAGGCGACCTGCTTGTTCACCGCCTCGCCCACCACGCCGCAGCGGGCGAAGTCATCGAGCACGCGGGCCATCAGGTCCGGCGTTTGCAGCAGGTCCAGCGCGGCGGCGCGATCGGTGTCGCTCAGCGTGGCCTGCGCTTGCGCCTGACGGGCCTGCACGAGCTGCTGCTCCTGCCAACCTTCCAACGCGAGAATCAGCTGGCCCAGATCCTTCTTGATCGCCTCCTCGCTCGCGCCCACTTCCAGGCTGGCCTGCTTGCCGAACACCTGGCGTTGCCGCGCGCTGTAGAGATCCACCGTATCGACGTAATAGCCCTCGCTGGCCGGGTCTTTGACCAGCAGGTTGACCTTCAGCTGCTCGGGCAGCGGCTTGGTCGGCAGGCCACGCACGCGATAAAAGCGGTCGCCTAGCAGCAGGCGCATTTCCTCGCCGACGACCTGGTAGGCCGGCGTCGATGATGACGGCGCGTCGGGCAGTGGTGAGGCGGGCAGCGCGGCCTCGATGGTGAGTTCGGCCTCGAGGGTCGGTGCCGTTGAGTCATGGCCGTCCGCGATCACGGCGGACGGCAGATCGATGGCCGCATCGAGCACGCGCGGTCGCGTCGGTGCACGCCCCTTCCCCATCCATTCGGCCTGACGCAACGCGAGACCTAAGCTGCGACCGGCCGGCTGCACGCGCAACGCGTAGGCGTTCGCATCCATGCCTTTGGGAAACAGCACTCGATAGCAATCGATGCCGACGGCCATCAACTTTTCAGCCAGCGCCTCGGCGGCCTGGTTGCCGGCGTCGTCGCGGTCATAAGCGATCAGCACCCGCTCCACCCGATGTTGCTGGAACGCAGCCAGCATCTCGTCGGTGAAGCCGTGTACGCCGTAAGCGGCAGTGACGTGGCGATAGCCGGCACACCAGAACGTCATCGCGTCGATCAAGGCCTCGCACAGGATGATCTCGCGCGAGGCGGTCAGCGCGGCGGCGTTCCACACGCCGGCATGCGGGCCGGGCAGATACAGGTGCTTGGGCGTGCCGGCACGCAGGTTGTCCAGCAGCTTGCGGCCGTACAACTCCACCACACGTCCCGCTGCGTCGAACACCGGCACGACCAGCGAGCCGTTGAAGTGTTCGTGCCCGCTCTCGCGCAGGATGCCCAGCCGTTGCAGCTGCGTGCGCATCGCGGCGCCCGCGCTGCGGTTCTTTTCCGGCAAGCGATAGGCCAGCGTGCGATTGGCGTAGCCCAGCTGGAAGTGATCGATCAGCTCGGGATGCGTCAGACCGCGAGCCGTCAGGTACGCCAGGGCATCTTCGCTGCCCTTCAAGGTCTGGTGGTAGAACCCGACCACGCGCTGCATGGCTTCGGCGTCCTCGGTGTCGGTGGCCAGCGGCGCAGCCAACGTGCGCACCGTTGAGCGCGTCACGGGCGATGCCTCCACCCCAGCGGCTAAAGGAAGACCCTCGCGCAACAGCTCGACCGCGTGCCGGAAACTCACGCCACGTCGCTGCATTATCCAATCGATCGGGCCGCCGGCCGCGTTGCAGCCGAAGCAGTGATACAGGTTCTTCGTCGGCGTCACGATCAGCGAGGACGTCGTCTCGTCGTGGAAGGGGCACAGGCCCGCATAGTCCTTGCCCTGTTTGGTCAGGGCGATCCCATCAGCCTCGACCAGCCGGACCAGCGACACCTCGCGCTTGAGCTGCTCGATCTCGTGCTCGGGGATACGGGCCATCAAAAACGGTCTCCGGCCAAAAACCTGTCAAGGGGGTTTGGAGAAAAATAACTCGCTGGCAGAGTACCCGTAATACGAGTATTGGCAACTCGCCACCCGAGGATCACTGCCTATGCTTGCCAGCACGTCCTTTCTGCCAGATACCCTCATGGCCCCCGCTGACCGCGCCTTCTACGAACAACTGGGCCAACGCATTGCTGAGCACCGCAAAGCGCGTGGCATCACGCAGGTCGAGTTGGCCAAGACCTTGGGCATTGCTCAGCAGACGCTCGCCCACTACGAGGGCGGCACGGTGCGCATCGCCGTGGCGACGCTCACGGTCGTGGCGAAGGCGCTGGATGTCGCGATGGAAGACTTGCTCGGTAGCGCATCGGCAAAGACCGCCGGCAAGCGCGGCCCCGCTCCCAAACTGCAACGGCAGTTGGAGCTGGTCAGTCAGTTGCCCAAGGCGAAGCAGCGCCTCATCACGGAAGTGCTCGATTCCATGCTGGCTCAAGCTGGCCGCTAAGAAGGAGCGGCGCCGGGTTATATACCTTTACCGGCGCTTGCCTATCCTGCACTAGACCCATCCCACTCGCGGCCTTTCAGTACACTGAAAACGTCCGTGCCGGGTCGTTGAGCGGCTAAACGAAAACGATCACGCCTCTCGGACGGATCGCATAGCACCCACCTCACGGGCTGCGGCAGCAGCCTGAGCGGTGGGTGTTTTTGTTTCTAAAGATCAGGCTTGCTAGCAACGTGCAGCACTTTGGTGGCCCTTTCCCTATCCTGCATTAGGACGTGGCACATCGAGAAACTATTAGCCGGCTAATAACGACCGCTGGCGACAGCGGCTCTGCACTGGGTCTCGGGGCAATGCCCTGAGCAAGTCGGGAGCGTGACAGAGGGAGTGCAACGACTGGCGGCACGCGGTTTGTTATCCCCGCCCCTGCGGCGGGGGTATAACAAACCCATACCTTGTCCTGTGATCTGGATGAGCTTTTGCAGTAAGCGGCAATGACTGGAAGCAATGCCCACAAACATGTCCAGGCAATGGTTGTAGCAAGTGCTGCGACACGGTGCCGGCAACATGGCGAAGCAGGCTCCCCCAACGACACGGAGAACGACCATGGGCAACGACCTCGACATCAATCACGGCGTGGATTTCGAGCGGGCACTGGAACGCCTGCAGCACGCCGCGGGAAAGATCTTTCGGCAATACCGGGAAGCAAAGCACCGCAATGGCGACGAAGCAGAAGTCGAGCGACTACGCCAGGCCTACATCGATGCGCAGTGCGAGGCGGAATCATTGTCGTCACGCGATGAGGCGGCGATCCGAGCCGTGCTCGCCAGGCCAATCTAACTATCCGTCCAAAGACAAACGCCCGCGCAACGCGGGCGTTTCGCTATGCGCCCTCCCTTCGTCGGACTCGCGCATGGGCTGTATAACAAATGTTTACACCCAAATGGCTTCAGATAAGGCTTGGCGGGGTGTCGTGTATATGCCGTGTAAACATTGCATCGTGCATCAACATTGCAATTGTTGAACAACGTCATGCACTTGCCGCACCTGCAGAGGTGCGTATGGTGTATGGCGGATCAGCTTAAGGGTTAAGGGGCCAAAACCGGCCAAAAACACCCCTAAAAAGCCGCCCCGCACACGCCAAGAAGGTCAGACACGATCACGTGGCCCAGCGGGCCACGGCGTGATGCACGGATGATGCGATGTTGCTGCAACGATGATGCAAGGATGATGCAGATATGCGGCAAGAATGATGCAGCGATGATGCAAACGGTCAGTGGGGTGCCGGTGCGTACCATGCACGCACAAGCCGACCGTAGAGCACGCGAGCGCGCGTGATCACGGCACGGTCACCGGCATGGACGGCGCGGATGTCGTCACGCAGTTGGTCCAGCATGCCTCCCAGATCCGCTAGGCGCCCCGCGTCGGGCTGGCTGCACGACTTCTCTTGGCGAACCTCGCCTAGGAGCTTGCCCCGGCACAGGTAGAGGATCTCGCGGGCACTCGACATCTCAGCATCATCGGTGGCGTAGCTCATCAACTTCTCCGTGCGTGACATCGATAGCAGATCATCGCGCTACCGATGTCACGTGCTCGTCGTGGGCCGGCAGATCAGCCGACGTAGCCGGATTCGATCGAGGCCAAGTAACGCAATACGGCGTCGGTACGACCCTCAGCAATGAGTTCCAACGCGCTCTTGCCGTCAAACGTGGCCAGCGACTCCTTCAGCCAGGCAACGGCTCGATCGTGATCGCCTGATAGGTTCTCTGCGATTGAGAGAACATGCGCCGCACAGTCACTGATGAGAGACGAGTCCATTGAAACTCTCCGCCATGCGTCTACTCAACAAACGCCGATGGCACAAAGTCAGCAAGCCAAACAAGATCGTTACCACGATAGAACATGACGCCACTGGCGTGCGCTTCCCCCGCGTTCACCAACAGCAAAATTGGCGTTCGCGATTTTCGACTCCCCACCTGCTTGGCGGTGTCTTGGTCAATGGATAGGTGAACGTACTGGCGACCCATGGGCCGAAGTCCATCAGACCTTATGAGCGCGACTGCCTCGGGCGAGGTGCCGTGATATAGCACAGCAGGCGGCTCGGCTGGCTGTTTCAGCAACCTTCCAGGCACGGAGTGCCCATAGAGAGCCCTGATCTTTCCGTCGCGCAATTCGTGCCGCCTCTTATCGGATCGACTGATCATCTCAGTCAGATCAGACTCGCCTAGAACCTGCCACTCATCCGGCCGCTCCGCGCGAAGCGCTGCCAGGAGCTCGCCTACAGGCACCCAGCCTTCGTCATCTAGCTCCAATTCATAGAGCCATGGCTCATGACGTAACGCATGAGAAACAGCCCGGCTAATAGCACCGATATCCAAATAGTCACGCATCAAACTCGCGCGCCTCTTCTTGAACAGCCAATAGCCACGCCTTAAATGACAAATGGCTACCGCGCTCCTCCCAGCCAGGACTGCAAAAGTCATGCACTACCTGTACGGACGGCAACGTTTTTCTGTCCCAGCATGCAACATCATCGCTATCCAGGCGACGCGCAAACGGTACGAGCTCCCGCTCGGGAAAGCGCTTTCTCATTCCATCGTATCTAACGCGCAACCAATTTCCATCCAAAATTTGCCATGGACCTATGTCTCGCAAGCCAGATTGAACTACTTGCAAAAAATCTTCCGGATACAAAAACCATTCCGGCAATTCGTCCAAACGAAGAAGATCAAGAGACATCAGTGCAAAGACCCCGTGTAAGGCGAGCCATAGGGATAGAGGTTACGGAAGGTGGCGCTATTCTGGTTGCCAATTCTATTCGTCACGGCCTCTCCATAGGTGGTAGGAACGCTCCCATTCCTACCAACAAATCGCGAAATGTAGTCGAGATCATTAGGCAACGGATCAGAGAAGTCGAATACTCGTGCCTGAATAGTGACCCCAGCTCGCTGTGCGGCAAGTATTCTCGTATTGTCCAGTGACGTGAGCATGCCATCCGGCATGCGTACGACATCGATGAGCCGATCAGGCTCTACGACAAAACCGTTTTGTTGCATGCTTTCGACCAGCTGTGGAATCGTGGCGCCTTGCTGCTTCACTGTCGTCTGCGAGAAGCGGATCGTATTTGGATCCAGCTCTACCAGATTAGGGTCTGTCCCAGAGGGTGGCACACTCGGCACATCAACTGGCGCCGCAGGGGCATCCAAGGCACCAGTTGTCGCATTCGTGCCACGCAAATTATCAAAAAAGCTTCCGATTGATTTGCCGGCGTCTCCAGCCAGACTGCCAATATCCCTTCCCAGCACAGGAGCGACGGCGACTGCCTCCTTCGCCAGATAGCCGATACCCGCGCCCAGCACCTTGCCTCCGGCAATGCCGATTGCGGCCTGCTCAACACTGTCCGGCATAAAGGTCTGGTAGAACGCGTATTTCAGGCCACCTAAGACAAAAGCAGCTTGATTGCCCTCGCGTAGATTCTGAGCGCCATCATCAACCAGTCCGTCACGAACGATTTCGTTGAAGCCGTGTATCTGTCCGTCGACCTGACCAAGCCAGGACTGATTATTCGCTGCAGATGCAGCCGGCATATTGAGGTTCGTCACCACCGCAGGTGACTCATCAGGCAAGCTAAAGGTCTGCGTGTAATTAACGCCACTAGCGATGCCATCGTTGCGCGCGATGGCATACGAATCGACATACGCATACGGCCACGCCGTGGTCGTCGCCAGACGCCCTTGCTCACCTGCAGACAAATCGACATCCGGAAGCTCGGTGACATGACTGCCGCTCGGGAGTTCCAGTGTCGGCGAATCACTCGTCGTCTTCGCCAAGACAGGCATGTACTGGCTCGAGCCGCCTTGCGCCTCAGCATTTATCTCGTCCTGCATCTCCCGCATGTCTTCAGCTCGAAAATCAGGTATCGGCTGCTGACTCGTGTTCGATGCATTGATGCCAGCGATCGCCGCATTCCCCAACGCATTCCCAAACGCATCCTCCAGAGTCTGGCCCCAACTAGCCACATGGTCGTCACCCAACAGCTTGGTGGTCTCGCGACTGACTCCGCTGGACAGAATGCCCGCCGCCAGATCACCCCCGAACGACCCTGAGCTAAGCCCCAGGCCCTGTAGTGGCTCGCTGACCAGACCCGCATCAGCGGTAATCCCCGAGGTGACCGCAGTGGAGATCAATCCAGCCCAACTGAAGTGCGACGCCTGACCGGTGACCTTCGAAACCAATGAATTACTTGCATATTGGCCTCCGGCCAGAAGCCCGGCGCCGACCGGCTCTAGATGACCTTGACTGTTGGCAACAATGGAGAAGTCATCGCCCTGACCACCAATCGCCCCGCCAATGCCTGCAGTCAAGCCCGACGCAAGGCCACTGGTGAGGGCCGCTGTCAGTGAGAACCCATGGCTGACGCCCATTGCATCGCCAGCCGCCTGCCCTGCCAAGCTCCCCACAAAACCACCGGCCGCGGCTGCGGCCATACTCGCCCCAACCCCCGCAGAGCTCGCGCCAGTCATCGCCGCCGCACCGGCCGCCCACGTAGAGCTTGCTGTTGCGCCCATGGCTTCTGCTGCAAGCCCTGCCGTGTAAATGCTTGCAACGACGATAACTGCCGCCACCACAATCTCCGCCAACCCACTGCAATGACTCGACGGCGGCGGCGGCGGAGCCGCCGGCAGACTCGGCGTCGTACTGCCAATAATCTGCCCCGGGTTATACGGCTTGAACGTGGTTGATGTATTCGCATTCGTCGTCACCGACGGCACAGTGATCGCCTGCCCGACCACCAGGCCATTGTCACCCGTTAATCCATTGGCGGCAGCAATGATGTACGCCAGGCTGCTGTTGCCGTAAACCGACTGGGCGATGCTTTCCAGCGTGTCCCCGGAGGCCACTACGTACTGCGTGGGGTTGCCACTGCTGAAACCGGTGAGCGTGCCGGAGACGTTGATGTCGCCCGCCTCATCCATGTCGCCGATCTGTTGACCGTTGGCGTAGACATAGTGGTCGGTGCCGTTGCCACCATTGGGCGTGAACGTGCTGCCACTGGAGGTGCCGGTGCGACGCTCAAGGATTTCTCCGGTAGCGTTATAGGCGAACACGCGAGTGACGTTCTGGGCGTTGCCGGCACCGTTCTGGCTGGTCTGCGAGACGGCGATGCGCTGGCCGAAGGCGTCGTAGTAGCTGGTGTCGGTGGCGGGCAGATACCCGCTGACGGTCGGTGTGCCGGCCGTGCTCTGCTCCAGATAGCTATCCTTGCGGATGTAGTTGACGGTGTAGTTGGCGCCGTAGGCCGGATTGCCACCCGTCACGCCGGGCTGGTAGAAGCTATAGGAGGTGACGTTATCCTCATGGTCGAAGGCGGTGTACGTCGTGGTGGATGCCATGACGGCCTGGCCGTCGCTGGCGGTCGTGGGCACGGCCGTCTGCCCTTCATCCGGCATGGGGTTGCCGTTCTCCCAGATCAGGCCCAACTGGTGCCAATCGCGCGTCGGGCCGCCCCAGCTCACCTGCTGTGTTACCTGGCCATCAGCGTTGTAGCTTGTGGCCGCGCCATACTCGAGCCACCCGCCAATAGGCATGTACATGGTGCCGTTCGGCATGTCGGGCAGGCCTTGCTCCGGCTCGAGGGCATTGGATGCAAAGTAGTTGTTGTTACCGATCTGATGGCCGTCAGCGTCATACCAATACTTGGTCTGCACGCCCAAATTGCTCTGGCCAATGGTCGTATCAACGAGGTAGTACGACTGCGCCAGTTCATTGCGGCCGTCGTAAACCATCTGCTGGCTCAACAAGTCGCCAGCATTGTAGGTCACGTTGTGGGTAAAGGTAGGGGTATATGCGACCGAATTGACGGAGTTACGGATGACGACGTTACCGGCGGCGTCGTACTGGTTGGCGAACGAGGGGGCTTCGTACGTGCCGCCCGTAAGCACGATCTGTCCATTGCTGAGCGCACCGTTGTTCACCACGGTGCGATTGTCTGCGTCGTAGGTGAACCAGAAGCTCTGGAGGTCGGGCACGCCAGCTTGCGCGGCTTGGACCGTTTGCACGGACTGCGCCTGCATCGCCATGGAGTTGACCCCGGTGGACTTGCCCTGGTAGCCGATGGTGAAGGTGATGCTGGTGGACAGGCCGTTGTTGGCGTCGGTGGCGGTCAGCGTGATCCCGTACGTCAGATAGCTGTCGCGCAGGATGTTGGGGTTGCCCGTGAACGTCAGGGTTGACGCGTTGAAGTACAGCCACGACGGCGCGATACCGCCAGTGGACGATGAGTATGTGTAGTTGATCGCCGCCCCTTGCGGGTCGATGAACTGGTTAGCGATGCTGATGGATACATTCTTTGGATAGGCGAAATCAAACAGCTTGCCGTTCATCGTGCCGACGTACTGCGGCGGCTGGGGCTGGGCGGAAACATTGACCGTGAATGTCTCGCCTACGCCCGCGCCATGGGAGTCAGTGGCCCACATCGCAAAGGTGTAGCTGCCGGGGGACGGCGGCGTGCCGGTGTAGGTATGGTTGGACGCATTGAAACTGATCCACGAAGGCAGGCCGATCCAGCTTGAACCGTTCCAATAGCCCGCCGTGTAGGTGATGACATCGCCGTTGGCGTCAGTAGCTCCGGCCGGCTGATAATTGAAGGTCTGGTACTGCGTCGCCGAAATATTGGTCGCACCAGCGGTGAAGACGGGCGCCACATTTTGCATGTTGATCGTCAGCGTGGTGCTGGCGGTACTTCCAGTGATGGCATCGCGTGCGGTCACCGTGATGTTGTACGCACCTGCCGCCCCACCACCGCTGCAGTAGAACGTAGAGCCGTCAAAGGACACCCAGCTCGGCATGTTGCTGGCGGTATAGGTCATCGTGTTCCCGGTGGGGTCGTAGAACACGTTGGACGGCATTGTGTACTTGAAGACCGCGCCACCCGGCGTATAGGTCTGTGCCGGCATCGTATTGGTTACGGCGATGGGCGCGTACGAGTTATTCATCGTAAACGTGCCCGAGACCGCACCGCCTTGTGCGTTGGTCGCGGTGATCTGGATCTGGTAGCTGCTGATCGTTGCGTAAACCAAGGTCGAGAACGACGACGTTTCGTATGTGATGGCCCTCGGTACGCCAGTGATCGCGCCCGTGGAGGCATTCACACTCAACCCCACCAGATTCATCGTCACCCACGAAGCAGCGATCTGGGTATCGATGGGCTCGCCGCCCTTGTTGATGGTGAGCGTGTGGGCCGGGATGAGCACCAGGCCTGT
The DNA here is from genome assembly GCF_002878475.1 of Dyella sp. AD56. Lineage (NCBI taxonomy): Bacteria > Pseudomonadati > Pseudomonadota > Gammaproteobacteria > Lysobacterales > Rhodanobacteraceae > Dyella > Dyella sp. AD56. The sequence continues at coordinate 56,832 of NZ_NRDP01000031.1, read as the reverse complement.
ATAGGTGAGCGCACCGCCATCCGGCTCGGTGAACGCATTGGGCGTGAGTGGCAGATTAACCGACGCACCGCCGATGACGCCGGACTGGTTGGCCAGGTTGCCGTTGTAGACCGGCGGCGGCTGCACGTACTGGGCAACAGTGATGTTGAAATAGCCCTTGACGTACTGCCCTTGCGGGTTCACGCCCTTGACGTAGATGCTGAACGTCTGGCCCACGGCACTCTGCGGCGGCGTGCCGCTGAAGGTGAGCGTGTTGGTGTAGAACGTCATCCAGTCCGGCAGCGCGGAATCGTTTTCCGTCGTCGGCTCGCCCGGAATGGACTGCATCTGGTACGTGCCGGCCGTGTAACTCAGCGTGTCGCCGTCACTTTCGTAGAACGCGCCGGTATTGAAACCGAAGGCGAACTGGCGCGTGCCGTAGACCGTCTGGCTGCTGAGCGTGCCGTTGATGACGGGCGGCGTGGACTGCACGTTGAGCGTGAAGGTCTCCGTGGTCACGCCGCCATTGGCTGCGGTAGCCGTAACGGCAATGGTGTAGGTGCCCACACTGCCCGGCACGGGCGTGCCGGAGAACGCCAGCGTGCTGGCGTTGAAGCTGAGCCACGAAGGTAGTGCCCCACCGCCAGACTGGCTAGCGCTGTAGGTGATGGCGGCGCCGTTTGGATCGGTGGCACCCAGCACGCTGAAGTTTAGCGCGCCGCCCACGCCGCCGATCTGGTTGGCGGCGCCAGCACTGAACACCGGTGCCGCGACGGGCACGTTGACCACGACATTGGTGGTCACGCTCTGGCCGTTGACGTCGGTGGCGGTGACCGCCACCGTCCAACTGCCGGCTGTCGTGGGTGTGCCGCTGAATACACCATTGCTGTTCAACGACAACCAGCTCGGCAGGCCGGTGGCGCTGAAGGTCAGCCCGAAACCGACGTTGTCGGTGAACGTGCCACTGATGTTGGTATTCCAGTAGCTTCCCGCCGGTGCCGTCTGCGTACCAGGACCGCCCGTGGGCGGTGCGCCACTGCCACTGATGGCCGCGGCATTGCCGTAGGCGCTTTGCACGAACACCGCGCGACGGTTGCCGGCCGCGTCGTAGTTGTAGACGGTACGGGTACTGGCAACGCTGTTGTCCGGATTGACCGTGGTTACCGTGGTGATGCGGTTATGGCTGTCGTAGTTGGTGCTGGTGGCGTTATGCACCGCCAGCCCGCCGCCATCCATGGTGTAGGTGGTGTCGTTGGTTTGGTTACCGTTGGCGTCGTACTGATAGGTGTCCCACTCGGAGGTCGCGCCAGCGACCTTTTGCGTGAGTTGCTGGATCTGTCCGTCGGCGTAGTAGCTGTAATCCTGCTCGCTGCCACTGCCGGTAAGCTGGCCCGGCACATAGCCTGGATTACCCTGCCCGCTCGGCGCCCAGTTACTGACCTGCTTCACCAGCAGGCCGGAGCTGGCGTCATAGGTGTAGCTGGTGGTGGCGCCGCTCAGGTCGACGTGCGACTGCACGCGGCCGAAGTAATCGTAGTTCCAGCTTTCCGAATTGCCGTTGGCGTCGGTGTAGCCGATCTTGTTGCCGTTGGCATCGTAGGTGTAGCTCTCCTGCCAACCGCTTTGATGTTGGATGGCGGTCTGGCTGGTCAGTACGCGATGCTGGCTGTCGTAGCTGTAGTAGCTGGTGTTGCCCAGCGCATCGGTGACCTGGATGCGGTCGCCGTTGGAGTCGAGTGCGTATGTTTGCTGCGCCTGCTGCGTGCGGCCGTTGCCAGTGCTGTTCAGCAGGAAATCACCCTGCTGCACGATCTGGCTGAGCGCGTTGTAATTGGTGTAGGTGATGCGTGCGTAGGTGCCGGTGGCGGTGTTAGTCGGCGGGTTCTGCTGCGCGACGGCTCGGCCCAGCGAGTCGTAGCCGGTGTAGGTGCGATTGCCCACGCCATCCTGCGCAATGACCACGTTGCCCACCGCGTCAACGGCATTCCAGCTCTGATTGCCGTTTTCGTCGATGGAGCCGATCTGCCAGCCATCAACGCTGTAGTACCACTCCTTGGTCGGCTGTTGCCACGTGCGTACGCCGCTGGCCGACACGACAAGCACATTCGACTCCACCTGCTGAATCAGGCGGTTTTGGCTGTCGTAGTAGAAGTGGGTGGTGTTGCCGTTTTCGTCGGTCTGCGAGCTGACATTGCCCCACCTGTCATACGTGAAGCGCTGGCCCGTGCCATTGCTGCCCGTGGACGCCGAACTACTCGGCGTGGTGCGCGATACGACCCGACCATCCAGATCAAGGGTATTGACCGTCCAGGTGCGCTGGCTGCCACCCGTTACATAGATGCCATCCACACCTTGATGGCCTGCCAGGTCATATCCGTAGGTATGTATGGCGCCGCTCTTGGCATCCGGAGCCGTGCTGAGCTGACCCGCATTGTTGTAGGTGTACTGGGCCTCCAGACCGTTATTGTCGCCGCGCGCAATCACTTCGCCGAACGCGTTGTACTGCACCTGCGAGTAGGCATCGCTACCACCGACGCCACTGCGCTGCGTCACGGTGCTCAGCTGTTGGTTGTTGGCGTCGTACGTGTAGGTGGTGGTAACGGCCACCGAGCCCGCATTGCCGGTGAGGGTCGAGCTCTGGGTTAGAACATTGCCGTTGTTGTCGTACGTGGTGGCAAACCAGTTGCCCATGGTGTCCGACTCACCCGTCTGATGATTGAGTGCGTCGTAGAAGTAATGCGTGACCTGCGACTGCGAACCCGCAGAAACCGTAGTCGTCAGCAGGTTGCCGAGTGCGTCGTACAGACTGGTGGTGACCGGGCTGACCGTCGTGTACAGGCTGCTGGTGGTCAGGTCTAGCGAGGTATTCGCCAACTGGCTCTGCCAGTTGTCCACCAACACCTGACGCGAGGGGCCCGTGACGCTGATCACTCGACCGGCCGCGTCATAGGCAGTGGTCGTCGTACGTCCGTTTACGGTAAGGCTGGTGAGGCGGCCTTCGCCATCGCACCCGTAGGTGGTGACGCTGCTCGCCGCGGTGGCGCCAGCGGACCAGTTGAACTGGCCAGCCGTACCACCCACTGCATCGTATTCACCGGTGTCGGACTCGCTGTTTTTGCGACCGATGGCGTCGTAGCCGTAAGCAATGACCCGGTCATAACCGGTGGCATAGGTGCCTGCCGCAGGCAACCCTGGCTGGGAGGCCGTGGTGAGGCCACTGGTACCAATGGCCTGCGCGTACTGCGTGACACGGGTGATGCCGCCGAAGGCATCGTAGGCGGTCGTGGTGACGTAACCCACGGGGTCAACCGTCATCACCTGGTGGTTCAGTGCGTCGTAGTAGTTGTACGTGGTGGCCCAGACAGCCGATGAGCTGGTGGAGCCCACCGTCAATGCCGGCTGGATCAGTACAGCGCTGCTGGTCTGGTTGCCATAGGCGTCGTAGGTGAAGGTGGTTGTGGGCGAGCCGTTCGCCCCTTGCCCTGCCAAGGGACCCACCGTCAGCACGATGGCGATCGACGATTGCTGAACCTGGATTTTCTGGTTCAGCTGGTTATAGGTCGTGGTAATGGTGCGATCGCTACCCGATGCAACCAGCCCTTGCTGCACCTGCGCCAGGCTTAGCGGCTGGCCGGCGCCCCAGCCACTGATGGCCCCGACGTTGAGCGCGGTGGCGTAGCGCGTGGTGGTGAGTGCGTTGCCATAGGCATCGTACGTAGTGGCGGTAACGTAGCCATCGCCGTCGATGCTGTAAGCCAGTTCGCCGTCGGCGTTGTATGCCTTGTACTGGTAGTGGCCGTCGGCATCCTCATCCACCACAGCCTGCCCGAGCGCGTTGTACGTCACATGCGTACTGGCCACACCCGCGTAGGTCGTGCTGGTCTGGTGATTGGCGGCATCGTAGCCGTAGTTCGTGGTGTACAGCGTCGTTACATGGGCCGAGTCGGGACCGGTGCCCTGACCGATCGCCGTGACGTTACCGACGCTGTCGTAGCTGTAGGTGGTGTACAGATACTGCGTGGCGGTCTGGTACTGCTGCGTACTGCTGTTGTAACTGCCAACGGTGACAGCGGGGCTTTGCTCGAGCGTCTTACGACCCGCCTTGTCATAAAGCACGTAGGTCTGCTGACCGTCGCGATTCGCGCGGACAGTCTGCAGACCGGTGGCGTCGTACTGGAAACTTGCATTGGTGCCCAGCGCATCGCCCGTCGCGGTGACGCGGCCGGCGGCATCGTAGGTCGTCGTGGTCAGCCGTGCGCCACTGGTGCCGCTGTTAGCAGCACTCACCGCACTCGCCATCGAGGCTACTGTCGCTGTACCCGGCAGGGTGATGGCGTTGGCATAGGCGATGGTCGCGGTAACCCTGCCATCAGCATCGTACTGTGTTTCGGTGACATGGCTGGTGGCGTCGACGCTGTAGCGCAGGCGACCGGTGTTGTCGTACACCTGCGCAGTGACATGGCTCGGCGCACTAGCCAAGGCCTGAGCCACACTACTGGTCGACCATTGCAAAGCCAGCGACTGGCCAGCCGAAAGCGTCAGCAGGCTGCCGTATTGAACGGCGGCAGTGACGCGACCCGCCGCGTCATAGCGCTGCTCGGTTACCTCACCCACAAGCTGGCCATTCACCGTGTTCTGTTGCACGGTGAAGCGCTGACGGCCATCCGCGTCATATAGATGAAGCGTCGCCTGGGCGTTGGCATCGGTATTGCCGGCACCACTGACCAAAGGAGCAAGCGAAGCCAACGCTGTGCCTTGCTGCAAGGCTGCTGCCGTGCTGGCGGAGACGGTGGCAGCGTAGGCGTAGGCAAGCACTTCGCTTAGGCGATCCGCGCTGTCGTAACGCGTCTCCGTCACGTAGCCCGATGGATCGATGCTGTAACGCACCTGACCCTCGGCGTTGTAAGCGGTGTAGGAGACTTGATCCGCCCCCGTCGCCGTGAGATCGGCTTGAACCTGCGCGAGGCTTGGCGCACTGCCCAGCGCACTCAACTGTGCGCTCGTCAGCGGTGTGGCATACGCGTGCACGGAAGTGATGCGACCATCAGCGTCGTACGTCTTTTGCACCACGGCGCCGGTGGCGCCGACGCTCAGGACGGCCTCGTTGGCTTCGTTGTAAACGGTACGCGTGATGTTCCCATTCGCGTCCGTGACGCTGGTGAGATTGTCGTTGCTGTCGTACGTGTAGCTGGTAGCGAGGTGCAGGCCGGATGGATCGACGATCGTCTGACTCAGGCGTTCCAGGTTGTCGTACACATACTGGGTAGTCCGTGCTGCACTCGTGCCTGCGCCCACGGTGACGGTGAGCTGCCTGCCGGCACCGTCGTACGTGTAGGTGGTGGTGAGGTTGAGCTTGCCGGTACCGGCATCCTGCACCTGGGTCAGCACATGGCCATCGGCGTCGTAGCTGTACGCGGTCACCGAGCCGGTGGGATCGGTAACGCTCAGTTCGCGGCCTTCACCGTCATAAGCGTAGCTCGTGACAAGATTCAGGCCTGACGGATCGACCGTACGAACCAACACGTGGCCGCTGGCATCGTAGGTGTAGGTAACGACGTGGCCGGTAGCGTCCGTCGTCTGAGTCAGGTGGCCGTCCGCGTCGTACTGATTGCTGCTGAGGTTGCCCAGCGCATCCTTGGTGGTGAGCAGATTGCCGTCGCCGTCGTACGTGTAGGTGGTGACGTCGCCGGCACCGTCCGTGACGGTCACCACATCGCCAAAGGCATCGCGCACCGTGGTCACGGTGACGCCGTCGGCCGTGGTGACGATGGTTTTGTGATTGGCCAGGTCGTACTGGTACGTGGTGACGTTGCCAGCACCATCGGTCGTGTACATCACGCGATCAAACGCATCGTAGGTCGTCTGCGTGGTGCGTGTCGCGCCCTGCACGACTTGCGAGGAACTCACCTGGCGGCCGAGATTGTCGTAGCTGTAGGTGATGGTGTTACCGCGCGCATCGGTCGTGCTTGTCACGCGACCAAAGGCGTCGTAGGCGTTACTTGTACTGCTGGCAACGGCGCTGCCTGCACCATCCGTTTGGCCAGTGCGCTCGCCACGCGCGTCATAGGCGTAGGTGGTGATGGTGCTATTGGCTGCGGCCAATGCGTTATTGGGGCCACTCAACTGCTGTTGCTGCTGTATCAGGTCACCGAAGGCGTCGTAGATGCTGGCGGTCTGGTAACCGAGCTGATCGATCGTGCCGGCGACCTGGCCGTCGAGCGTGTAGGTATAGGTTGCAGTACTATCCGTGGCCGGGTTGGCCAGCGCAGTTGCCGCAGCGGCCACCTGCGCCGTGGTCGCGTTTGCAGCATTAAGTGTGCTGCCACTGCTTGTGCCGGTAATAAGTGTAAGCATGCCGGCGTAGCGACGCGTGCTCGCCACCTGGCCGAACGCGTTGTAGGTATAGGCGACCAGGTCACCATTCGCATTGAGCGTGGCACCGCTGGGCTGACCCTGCACCGTGTATGCGACGCGACCATCGGCGTCGTAATAGGTCCAGGTGGTATTGCCCAGGGCATCCGTGGCTGTGGTGCGCTGGCCCAGTACGTTGTACGTATACGTGGTGACCTTGCCATTGCCATCCGTGGCAGTGGCGACATCGCCGAAGGCGTCATAGGTGGCGCTGGTCGTGCGTGCACTGCCCTGGCCGGTGGCGGGTGTGCTCGTCTTGGACAACAACTGGCCGACGGTGTTGTAGCTGTATACGGTTACCGTTCCATCCACCGCGGCGAGCTGGGACAGCCGCCCATCGGCGTCGTAAGCACTGGTGGTCGACTGGGTGGCGGGCGATGAGCCGAGCAACGCCACGAGAGCCGCGGTGCTCTCGCTGCCGGTGAGGGAGCTGAGCTGCGCGGAGGTCAGCGCGGTGCCGTAACGCGTATCGACAACGGTGTGCGCGGTCTGGTCATAGGACGTCGTCGTCAGGTAACCATCTGCGTCGATCTGCGCAACAACCTGGCCCTGGTCGTTGTAGTACGTACGAGTGGTCTGGTCAGCCGGATTCGTGACGATGTCTGCCTGCACCACAGCCAGCGCTGGCGTGGCGCCCAGGGCGGCTATCTGGGTAGAAGTGAGTGCAGTGGCGTAACCCGTGGTCTTTACGATTCGACCGGCCGCGTCATAGGTTGAGACAGTGACATAGCCGGCAGCATCGACGCTCGCCACCGGACGATTGTCGGCGTCGTAAATGATATGCGTGGTCCGATCGTTGGCGCTGGTGACCAGGTCCGCCTGCAAGGCGCTCCAGCTCGGCGCTGCACCAAGACTCGTCAATTGCGTGCCGGTCAGCGCCGTGGCGTAGGCCGTGGTGCCAAGCGCATTGCCTTCACCGTCGTACGCGGTGGTCACGACGTTACCCACCGCATCAATGGTGGCAATGACGCGACCTGCTGCGTCATATAGCGTGTGCGCGGTACGGTCGTTTGCGGTGCTCGTGGGCACCGGCAGGCTGGCGGGGTAGCTGCTGGTAAGGGCGCCGCCACTGACCCAGCCAACGGTGCTGAGCAAGGTCGCGTACCGCGTGGTGGCGATGACATGCCCGTCTGCGTCGTACGTATAGGCGATCACCGCGCCCGTTGCATCCACCATGCCGGCGACGCGGCCATCCGCATCGTAAAAGGTGTAGCTGACGTTGCCGGCCGGATCGATGGTCGCCACCGGCTGCCCGGCAGCGTTGTACAGATACGACGTGACGCGACTGGCCTGCCCGCTGGCCGATTGGGTACTACTGACCAGTTCGCCAGCACTGTTGCGCACCTGCGTGGTGGTCAGGCCATTCGCCTGGGTGATGGCCAGCTGGTTGCCGCTGTCGGTATAGACGTAGCTGGTGACGTTGCCTACCGGATCTGTGCTGCTGAGCAGGCGACCAAGGCCGTCGTACGTGTAGCTGGTGGTCTCCAGGGTGGTGCGATTGCTACCGCGCGCCGTCGCACTCTGTAGCAAGCGCCCCTGGGCGTCATAGGTGAAGCGGGTGACCGTGGCGCCGATGTCGCCACTGAGCGTGCCTTGCCCGCTGCTATTGAGCACATCCCACTGGATTGACTGGCTCAGCTGGCCGCGTACGTCGTAGCTGTAGTCTGTGCGCACCATTTGGCCAAGCACAGCTTGTACGTTGCCGCCCGCCACCCAGCCCTGCAATTGCGCCAGGGTCGGCGGCGTGCTCGGACTCAGCCCTGCCAGGGCGTAGCTCACACCCACGTATTGCTTGGTGCTGGTCAGCACCGTCAACCCACTGCTGGTGCCGTAGTCGTGCTCGGTGACGTTGCCCACCGGGTCGATCACATAGTTGAGGCGATCGCTGGCGTCGTACACGTAGTACGTGGTCTGCGCGCCACTGGGAGCCACGTAGCCGCTCTGCCCGGCCACGCCCTGGGCGGCCACGCTATAAGTGGTCTGGCTGATGACCTGGTTGTCTGCGTTGTAGGTGTAAGTGACGGTGTGGCCGGTCGAGTCTTCCGCACTCAGGCGATTACCGTTGGCGTCGTAGGTGTAGCTAGTGATGCCGCCGTTGGCGTCGGTGACCTGCAGCACGTTGCCATTGGCGTCGTAGCTGTACTGGGTGGTCGGGCTGCTGCCGTTCACGGCTGGCGCCGCCACTTGGGCGAGCTGGCCGGCGGCGTTGTAAGTGTAGGTGGTGATATTGCCGAGGCCGTCGGTCACCGTGGTGGTGTCGGTGGCTAGGTTGTAGCCCAGCGTGAGCGTTTGCGCCGCGGCGCCCGTACCAGTGGTGATGGTGGCGACACGTTCGGTGCCATTGCTGTCCGCGGCGTAGGTGTAGCTGACGGTGGTGCCGTCACTCTGGGTCACCGAGGTGACACGGTCGCTGGTGCCGTCGTAGGTATAGCTGGTGCTGTAGCTGGCGGTACTGCTGCTATGGGTGTCTGAGGCCAACGTGGTGGTGACCGTCTGCAGGCGGCCCTGGCTGTCGTAGCCGTAGGTCACCTGCTGGCGCACGACGGCGGTACTGCCGCCCGGCGGAATCTCACTGATCGTCAGGCTGGTCAGGGCGCCGTTGGTGTATCCCAACTGCAGTTGATCGCCGTCGCTGGCGGTGATGGTGTTCAGGGTGTTGCTGGCGTTGTAGCCGAAGCTGTAGCTCGCGCCGGTCTCCGGGTCGCTCAGGGTCTGCAGCTGGCCACTGGCGTTGTAGGTTTCCTGCACGCGACTGGCGCCTTCGGTCCAGGTCCAGTTAGACGTGGTCGCGTTCCATGACAACCTATCGCCAGCGCCGCTTTGCCCTTGGCTCACGTATACGCCCAGGGTGGCGTTGTAAGCGTAGGTGACGGTGGAGCCGTCATCGGCAATGCGCGAGAGCGTGCTGCCTGCGGTATTCAGGGTGCCGGTGACAGCACTCAGGTTGCGCGTAAAACCAAACAACCACCCCTGGTTGCCGCTCGCTTGCCCGAGGCTGTTATAGGTGCGCAGCAGATTCAGAGGGAGCCCGTCGACGATGAGGCCTTCATCGGCGTTCTGCAGCACCAGGTTGCCGGTGGCCAGGTTGAGGTATTGACCGCCCCCGGCCTGCCCGATGGACGCCTGTCCTCCTGACGTTTGCCCCAACTGGGTCAAGGACGTGTTACCCAGACCCAGACCGCTCCCCGAAATGACTGCGACCATTCGACCAATCCCCAGATAGGCTCAGTAAGTAGGCCCCACGCAAAGCTGGGCCTCTGATGTCTATCCAGGATGAAAGGAAGAAGTTTAGGGGTCCGATCGTTTTTTTCTTCACCCCCCCCCGAAAGAAGCCGCGGGGCATTCCCCAGGTGACACACGGGAGCCCTCCTGTGAGGGCCGCGCCACCAGAGGCGTCGTTTGGGGCAGCCAAACTGGCTCTGCAGGTCGAGAGCAGCCCCGCCTCACCCACGATAACGCCCGCCACCAATTACCCCCAGCCACTACCCCGAATCCCCGCCCTCAACCGAGGCGACCATTCGGGCGCTTCAGGCTCAAATCCATCGGCAGCCCAGCATCCACGACTAATGATGGCCCCGGGGTATACAGCGAACCGCGGATGCCCTGGCTCCGCCCGTTGGAGTCAAGCGACACGCTCGACATGGGTGTCGGATAAATCGACAGATGAGCGCATCCACCCAATCGAGTACGCGATCGATACGAGGGCCGAGCAAAGCAACGCAACCTATCAGACCAGCAGCGACGCTCTTGCAGATGAAAGCGTCAGGCATTCATGCCGGTAACGCGATAAGTAAGGCGGCCTCGAAGCTAATGTCCGCTGCGGTTCGAAAACGTAATATGCAGCTCGTTTCGCCAACACATGTTCGTAGTGTGTGCGAACGTGATCGCATGAAGGGCATACAAGGTCCGGTCGCGTGCGAGGCAACGCTACGCGCCAATGGCAGTCAGTGCTCGTTGACCCATATCTCCTCGATGTCCTCCATCACGGCGAGCTTTACGTCAGGACTCTGCCGTTTCGAAACGTCGAAGACGCGTCCATGCCGCACCCCTCGATAGATCCCGCTCTTCCTGAAGGTAGCGGCCCAAATGACACTATCCAGCGCCGCCGCATCGTACTGAGCGGTGTAATCAAAGCCATTGCTGGTGATGCCAGATAGATCATGCATAGCCGCCCCTCCACGGAATACCGTGAAGTGACACTACTCCTCCGATGAAGGTTACATGTGAAGGTACGGGATGGCCCGGAAGCGCTCTCGCATGATGCCCGCGTGGAACATAAAGCGAAGAAACTAACATTTGGCGATCCACAAGGGCGTATGGTGGGCTAGTTCACCCTACTTCTCCGCGCTCACTCACATGAAGTGTGCACGGAAGTTCGCGACCAAGAGCGCATGATCACGCATCAAACCCGGGGTTTGAGTTGCAAGCAATGGGCGCTATTGAGTGAGGTCGTAAAGCGCTGTCCGTTGTCGCTATACGCCATTGGACATGTTGCCGATCTACGCCGTCTCCGCGAGGCTGATTTTGTTACCGTGGATCGGGCGGTGGTGTGTGCTACTCGCCTTGGCATGGAAGCGCTTTGGTATCACAGCCTTCATTAGTCGATAGACCGTTTTCTTCCATATCGATCACTCGAACTCGAGAGATCGATATGGCCTGTGCGTCCCCCGATTGCCAAGGAACTTGCCCATGGCGCCACCTACCAAGCCGATCTCGCTATCTGATATCCATGACGTTTACCGCGGCTCTGCAAAGAAGCGCGATACAACCGAGGTGGAGCACAACTACCGGAAAACCGATCGTTTTTCGCGCGATGCAGGCCATTCCGGCGCGACCTCCAATCGCCCGCCATCATCTACTGGACGCAGGATGCGGTAGCGCGCGATTTGAACCAAGGGCAACGCCGTCGCTTACTCGATCAAGGCCAACGCCAAGTCAGGTCAAGTGTCGGCTCATGACGCGAGTCACCTGCGTGACGCGAGGTGTACTGTGAGTTACGCAAGTACATCCTCGTCTCTCGTGTCATGATTGGCCCGTTGGGCTACATGCCTCGCTCCCCTCTTTCACCTCGCCCTCTTTGAAGGGCCTCCCCGGGAGCATCAATGCAAGTCTATGCAACCCGCAACGAGCAGCTCTCTATCGGTGGTCACACGTACCGCCTGCGGGTTCTGAGCGATAAGCAGCAGTTTTCCGACCCCAAAGGGCACCGTAAACACACGGGGCTTTCGGCTACGCAATGGGGGCTTTTCGGTCAGCTCTGGCCATCGGAGCGTCTTCTCGCCCAGGCCATGCATCGCTTCGCTCTAGACGGAAAGCGCATCCTCGAACTGGGGTGCGGCATCGGATTGGCCTGCCTTGTCCTCAAGCGTCGTGGCGCCGATATCGTTGCATCGGACGTACACCCCTTGGCCAAGTCGTTCCTTAGCTATAACGCAGCACTTAACGCACTACCCACCGTTGACTTCCATCGACTCCCCTGGGATGCCCCCGAGCTATCGATAGGTCGCTTCGATGCCATTATTGCGAGTGATGTGCTGTACGAATCGGCACAAGCGCGACTACTCGCCGAAGTCGTCAAGCGGCACGCCTACCCATCGGCGGAGGTGGTGATTACCGACCCCGGCAGTGACCACAGTCAGCACTTCACCCAGCTATTGGCGGAGCAACACTTCGTACTCACCGAAGAGCGCTGCCCCATGGATGACCGCGATACACCACCGTACCGTGGCAACCTACTGCACTACATTCGAGGCGGAGAGCCTTCTTGCACATGATTCAGACAGCCAACGCCGCCAAAGACCCCGCACAGTGCTCCTTGTGCGAGGCCGTTTGCTGTCGTCTCACGGTCGTCCTGCAACCGGAAGATTCCATCCCCAGCCACCTCACCACCCACTCGCCAGAAGGCTTGCATGTGATGAAGCGAGGAGAGGACGGCTGGTGCGTAGCCTTGAACAGCGTACGCATGAACTGTGGAATCTATGAAAGCCGTCCCGCTGTATGCCGCCGCTTTGTGATGAATGGACCCTATTGCAAGAGCGTTCGCGCCGAGTACAACGACCCCGTAGCCGTCAGCGCACGGTACGAATCGGCCGCGTAGGTTTTACTGCGCGCCCCAGCCACACGTCGAACCACTCTACCGCCCAGTAGCGACCGGACCCCAACCTGGCCGGATTGAAGCCGCTCGCCCGAAGGATTTCCTTCCTGGCGTGCTCAAACGTCTTACTGGTGAGAGGTGGTCTTCCTACGCTCACCCCGCATCCGTGTACCGGCCGCCAAGTATTGGCTTTCGTTCGCGGTTATGGATGTCACCTCTTGCCTTTAAATCGTTAGTCTTGAATGTGGCCACGGTGACAGTGATGCCTTTAAGTCAAAACCAAATAGATAACGAAATTAGATACTTGGCAGCAATCGTTCCATGCATGCTGCAGCCGAATGGCAGCGCAAAGTATTGGATCGAATTTTTTGACCGCGCCAATGCGATCAAAGACCGGGTTCCACCCGGTCAGCGGGACTGGGTAAGGGAAAAGGTCTACGACCTGCTAGCTAGAAGCAACCTCTCCCCGCCCTGGAAAAAGGCGCGAAGTGGCGGAGCGGACACAGGCAAGGTTTATGCGTTCCCGACAGGCTTGCGCATTGCCTGAGCGCAAAGAGCAATGGATCACCCTCGTCGCCGCCATGCGCACTGGGTTCTCCGTAGCGGATCAATGATCCGCTACGACCCCACTCGCTCGAACACCACACCGGCCGCCTGCAGATCACCGCGGACGTCTAAGCCGATGCCTTGGTTCATCCAATACGTACCACTGGCTTCGACGGGTGTGCCTTCTACAGCCTCGCCATGAATCAGGCGATAGCGGTAGCGCGCTTGCGGATCCAGTCCGCGCAGACGCAACGTGGGATACGACTCGGCTTCGTGGCCTTGCCGCTGGAAGGCGAACAACACGGCCTGGCTTCCGTCGACGGCCACCGACTCAGTAGCTGATCGCGGCGACTCGTCGCGCGGCGACAACAAGCGGTACAACAGGCCGCGCTGCACGGTAGTGCGGATGCGCTTGTACTCGGCCACATAGCGCTGCGCGATCGCGCTTTCTTCCGGCGTCCATTCAAGGATGTTGGCGCCAATGCCGAGCCCGCCCTGCATCGAAGACAAGAAACGGAAGTCCAGCGAGCTGCGCCGGTCGTTCACCCAGTTCGGCGAACCGGTGACCCAGGCCATCATCACGCCGGGGGCATAGGCGTAGGTGAAACCATCCTGGATGGACAGACGGTCTGACGGATCGGTGTTGTCCGAGGGCCACACCTCGTCGGTCAGGCCGATGATGCCCAGGTCCACGCGCGCGCCACCGCCGGAGCATGACTCGATCTCCACACCAGGATGCCGCGCGCGCAGCCGGCGGATGATGTCGTACAGGTTGTCGGTAAAGGCTACATAGACTTTCTGCTGTTCCTCAGGCGCAACCTCCGGCCAGCCCGGCTCGGTCCAGTTGCGGTTGTAGTCCCACTTGAGAAATTGAATGTCGTTGCCTGACAGCAAGCGATCGAGCTCGCCATACACGTAATCGGCGACGTCCTTGCGAGCAAGGTTGAGCACGAGCTGGTTGCGCCCCTCGCTACGCGGACGGCCATCGAAGTGCAGCGCCCAATCCGGGTGCGCGCGGTACAGATCGCTATCGGGATTGACCATCTCGGGCTCGACCCATAGACCGAAGCTCATGCCCAGCCCATGCACCTTGCTGATCAGCGGTGCGAGGCCGTGCGGAAATTTGTCGCGATTGACCGTCCAGTCGCCCAGGCCTGCGTGATCGCTGTTGCGCGCGCCGAACCAGCCATCATCAACGACGAAGCGCTCCACACCGAGCTTGGCCGCCGCCTCCGCCAGCTTCTCCTGGCCGGCTTCATCAACCTTGAACTCGGTGGCCTCCCATGAGTTGTACAACACCGGCCGAAGCTTGGTTTCGGCATGCTCGGGCAGCACGGCGTTCATCTCGAAACGGTGCATCAACCGCGATGCCTCACCGACACCGCCCGAGGTGTAGCCCGCGTAGAACACGGGTGTTTGCAGCGACTGCCCAGGGGCCAGCCGATAGGCGAAGTCGAACGGATTGAAGCCACCGGTGACGCGCACCTGATGCAGCACGTCCTGGTCAACGCGGATGTGCCAGGAGCCACTCCAGGCCAACGCGCCGAACCACACGTCGCCGTGCTCCTCATTCCACTGACCGCCACGCTCAATGGCGAACCACGGGTTGTTCTGGTCGCCAGTGGTGCCGCGCCGGCTACCAAGCTCGGTGGCGCCCGGCACGATGGCGCGAGTCTGCAGATGCCATTCGCGCGCCCAGGCGCCGGTGAGGTAGCGCAGCGAGTAGTCATCGCCTGCCGGCAGGTTCCAACTCGCTGCCGAGGCCTCATCGACAGTCATCGCCTGCGCGGTGCGATTTTCGATGCGCGCGGAGCGGCCGATGATGCCTGTCGCCGGGTCGACTGTGTAGCGCAGCCACACTGACACATCGAGACGGATATCACGCAGCTCCACCTCAAGCGTGTTGCCATCGATGCGATGACTTGCGTAATGCAGCACCAAATCGCGATTGCCGTCAGCGAAATGGGCTTTTAGGTCCGGCGCGATGGTGATGCGACCGCCCCAGCCTGCGTACTCCTGGGGCGACGTGCTGCCGGGCGAGTCGAACGAGGAGTACCCCGGCGATACATGCGCAGGGCCCAGCGGATCATCCGCAGCCAGTCGCGCACCCCAATAGAGCGTCTGCAACATGCCTTCGGGATCCATGCCAAAAGCGTAGGTGACGTGCCCCGCATCGATCCGGAACAGCTTGTGCGCAGCGTCGTAACGGATCACCGATCCAGCACTGGCCGCCGCTTTTGCTGCAGCGGGCGAGGCGGCGAGCGACATTGGCGCAGCACCGCCCCATAGAAAGCTCAACACGAGTGCCATGGCGCACATTTTGCCGCTGGAATGTCGCATCACCTGGCGCGCTCCTCAAAGATTGTTGCAGCCATCACGTCATCGTGCTCCGCGATTTTGAATAGACGCCCATGACGCAACACGCCGAGCGAGTGGATTCATGGATGCAAACATATTGTATGACTATTGGCAACAAGTCATCGATAAATAGGCGATAACACGTCCTTGCTTCTTGTCTTTTTGTATGACAATTTACAAAACAAGACGCACATGCCACACCCACTCGGGCGCACCCTGCCCGCGGAGCCGATGTCCTCATGCATAACGATTTCTCGATGCCGGGCACCCTGCCCGACAGCGCCGCCGTCGCACCCACCGCCTACCTCTGGCTGATCTGCCTGGTAGCGGCACTCGGCGGGCTGCTGTTTGGCTACGACTGGGTAGTAATCGGTGGCGCCAAGCTGTTCTACGAGACTTACTTTGGCGTGCGCAACCCAGCCATGTCCGGCTGGCTGATGAGCTCGGCGCTGGTCGGCTGCATCGTTGGCGCCATGTGCGCAGGCATGCTCGCGGACCGCTATGGCCGCCGCCCCTCGCTGATCATCGCGTCGGTATTGTTTGTTGTCAGCGCGATCGGTGCCGCCGAAGCAAATGACGCACTCTCGTTTGCAGCGTTCCGTATCGTCGGCGGCATCGGTATCGGCCTGGCTTCCGGCCTGTCACCGATGTATATCGCGGAGGTCAGCCCAGCGGCAGTCCGTGGCCGCCTGGTTGCGATCAATCAGCTAACTATCGTGATCGGCGTACTACTCGCTCAGCTGGTCAACCTATGGATCGCTCGTCCGGTGCCAGCGGACATGGACGCCGCAGCACTATTGCAATCGTGGAACGTGCAGCATGGCTGGCGCTGGATGTTCCTTTCCGGTGGCGTGCCCGCGGTGCTTTTCCTGCTGCTTGCACTGACGATTCCCGAGTCACCGCGCTGGCTGAGTCGGCGCGGCCGCGATGCTCAGGCCGTCACCGTACTTGAACGCGTTGGCGGCGCAGATTACGCGCGCGAAGTGCTCGCAGCGATCCGAGCGACTCACGACGGGGCAACCAGCAACGCTAGGCGCTTTTCACTGTTGGCACCTGAAGTACGACCCATCCTGGTGATTGGCGTAGTGCTGGCTGTGTTTCAGCAGTGGTGCGGCATCAACGTGATCTTCAACTATGCGCAGGACATCTTCGCGTCAGCCGGCTTCGACGTGAATGATGCACTCAAGTCCATCGTCGCCACCGGCACGGTGAACCTGGTGTTCACCGTGCTCGCGTTGCGGCTGGTCGATAGCTGGGGGCGCCGCCGCCTGATGCTGGTCGGCGCGAGTGCATTGGCCATCATCTATGCACTGATCGGCGCCGCCTACGCGCTGCACGTAACGGGCCTGCCCGTGCTACTGCTGGTACTGGCGGCTATTGCCGTGTACGCCACCACACTGGCGCCAGTGACCTGGGTGCTACTGGCCGAGATCTTCCCTGACCGCATCCGCGCGCAAGCCGTGGCATTGGGTGTGTTCTCCCTATGGACCGCCTGCTTCGTGCTTACCTACACATTTCCCTGGCTCAATGCGCGCCTGGGGCCTGCGGGCAGCTTCTGGACCTATGGATTGATCTGCGCGAGCGGCTTCGTGTTCATTCTGCGACGCGTGCCCGAAACGGCCGGCGTACCGTTGGAGGCGATGGAAGCGCGATTGACGGGCCGCACGGATTGAATCGTCGCCACAGCCCGGCGTGAGACCAGACTGGCGGGAGCGATCTCCCGCCTTCCAGCCGAGCAAGTGCTCAGTCGTGGTAGATCTGGCTGCGCCCACCATCGATCAGCAGATCGGTGGCATTGATGAAGCGCGCTTCGTCACTGGCAAGAAACAACGCCGCATAGGCAACCTCCTCCGGCTGACCGATACGTTTGCACGGCAGTAGCTCGGCCTGCCGGCGACGTTCCGCTTCCGGATCGGGACAGGACTGGAAGTAGCGTTCGGCTGCCGGCGTCATGATCAACCCCGGCGAGATCGAGTTAACGCGGATGCCGCGCGCGGCATATTCAATACCCAGCGAACGAGTCAACCCGATCAGCCCGTGTTTCGCGACTGGATACGGGAACGCGCCGGGAATGATCTTGTGTCCATGCACCGAGGCAATATTGACGATGTGGCCGTAGCCCGCCGCGAGCATGGATGGCAAGGCTGTGCGGATGCAGTGCCATGCGCCTGCGAGGTTGGTATCCAGGCAGCGGCGCCAGTCCTCTTCCGTCGTCTGAAGCGGATCGCCAAACACATTGACGCCGGCGCAGTTGATCAGGATATCCAGCCCATCGAAAGCGCCCAGCGCCCCGGCAAACGCCGCCTCCACCTGCGACGACGAAGACACATCCGCACTCACTGTAACGATGCGGCGGCCGGTCGCCTGTATCAGCCGCTCACCGACCTCCATAGCGGGAGGCGCGGTGAGGTCAAGCAGAACGAGATCCGCACCTTCGCGCGCGAACAGTTCAGCGATGGCGCTACCTATGCCACTGCCCGCACCGGTAATCAGTGCGCGCTTGCCCCGTAGACGCGGCTGACTTGTGGCGCTGAAGTGGTGGGTGCTTGCATTCATGGAAAGTATCCTCGCAACATCAGGTGCCAAAGGGA
This sequence comes from Dyella sp. AD56, assembly GCF_002878475.1. NCBI lineage: Bacteria > Pseudomonadati > Pseudomonadota > Gammaproteobacteria > Lysobacterales > Rhodanobacteraceae > Dyella > Dyella sp. AD56. Next base: position 38,853 of record NZ_NRDP01000031.1, on the reverse strand, counting down.
GAAAGCGGCGCAGCGTCCGCTACCAACGGTCGCACGCGGAATGCAACATGCCGTGTCAGCCGCTCACCCGGCGCCAACCGCGTCATGCCATTGGCGAGTGCACCACCAGGGCGATGCACCGCATCGATGCAATGATCTACCGGCTCAAAGCAAAAGAAGTCGGCACCCACTGGCGTGTAGAGAATGAAGGCATCCATATCAGCGGCAAGATCGAGTGCCAACCCCAGCCCCGGCCACTCGATGGTTGCATGGCCATCCCATTCGACGAAACAGTGGTTGATCTCTTCGTCAGGCAGCGCGCGGCCGGCGCGAAAATCCCAGGCTGACGGCACCGCGACACGTTCGACCGGAATCGGGGAATGGCCATCATTGAGCCACACCTGCGTCGCCGCAGCGCGCAAGCGCGCACCGTCATGATGCAGGAAAAACGGATGTAGCCCGAGTCCGAACGGCAGCGGCGCCTCACCCTCGTTGCGCACCGTCAGCGCTATACGCAGCGTGTCGCCGCGCAGTGCATAGCGCTGCTCCGCCCGGTAGGTATAGGCACCCGGCGTCGCGTCGTCGAGCACGAGCAAAGCGCCGTCCGGCCCATCTTGCTCCACCCGCCATGCCCGCTGCCAAGCGGTGCCGTGAATCGGATACGGATCATCCGCACGGTTCGGCAACAGTGCGACATGCGCGCCGTCCACCTCAAAACCGCCGCGGTCGATGCGGTTACTCCAGGGTACCAACGGATAGCAGGCCAGTCGGTTCGGCTCGAACGCATCCGGCGACATCGCAGGTGATCGTAGCGGCCGCATCAGCGGAACCCTGACGCCCTCGCGCCACGCGTCGAAATAGGCCAGGCCGCCGCCGAATGGCGGACTAATGCCTGCCGCTAACGCCATGCCGCTCAGTTCGATCATATCCATACCCTTCATGATGCAAGCGGCCGCGCCCTGATGGACGCAGCCGCTCGATACAGTTCGCCGCAGATACGCCGCAAACCAGGTCAAACCAGCTTACTTCCAGTCGATATGCACGCCAGCGGCAATCGTCCGGCCATCGGCCTCAGCGTAGCTTTCGCGATCCAGATAGACCTGATACTGATAGATCTTCTCGTTATTGAGGTTGGTTGCCTGCAGGTAAAACGAGACGTTCTTGTTCAGATGGTAGGTGCCACTGAAGTCGAGCTGCCCATAGGACTTGACGGTGGTCGGCTGACCCTGCGCACCGGCAATCGAGTTCAGGTAGGCCTGGCGCCAGTTGTAGGCCAGACGCAACTCCACCGGACCCTTCTGGTAGAACAAGCTCGCGTTGGATGAGTTGCCAATGCCTGGGATAGCGAACTTGCCAGTGGTGCTGATCTCGCTACCACTAGCCGATGCACTACTGGTCACATAGGTGTAATTGGTCGCCACACCCAGACCGTCGAACGGCGATGGCAAGTGGGTGAACTGGTAATTGAAGGTGAACTCCGCGCCCTTGATGGTGGCGCTATTGAGGTTCACAGGCTCGGTCAGCAGGAACGGAAAGCCGAGCACCTCGGTGGTGCTGGTCACCAGCGTGCTGAAGTTGTCCACCTTCTTGTAGAAGGTATCCAGCGACACGTAGCTGGTATCGGCAAAGTACCACTCCAAGCCCAGGTCCAGGTTTTTGGAGAGATAGGGCTTCAACTCCGCATTGCCCTTGGTGATGGTCTGATCCGTGGGACGGAAATCGTAGCCGACCGCAGCAGACAGGTTGCTTAGATCCGGACGCGTAAGCGTCTTGGACACGGCGGCGCGGAACAGCAGGTCATCAGGCAGGTTCAGGCGGAAGCTCGCCGACGGCAGCCAGTTGCTGTAGCTACCGTGTGCGCTGATCGGCGATATCGAGCCGTAGGTCGGAATCGCATTGGTCGGGTCATTGGGATTCACAACCAGCGACACCAGCGGCACCGAGTACGCCTCCGAGGTCGTATCGGTCTTGGTATAGCGCAAGCCCATGTTCAATTCCCACGGCATCTCGCCCATGTTGCCGTCGAGCGTACCCATCGCGTAGGCCGCGCGCACCAGTTCGTGGATGCGGCTGTACTTCTGTGGATCGGGGATTGCACCAAAGCTGCCGCCATTGGCATCCAACTGCGCTTTGAAAGCGTCGGCATTCGGCAGCTGATTGTACGCGGCAGGCGTGGCGAGATAAGCGAACAGCTTGTTGACGTCATAGTCGACCCACTGCGACGGGAAGCCCGGCGAGACGCCGCCGACCAGCGAGCCGAAATTCGCCACGTGCGCGCCGATCGCCGAGGCAGGGATGGTCGCGACGTAGCCACAATATTCCGCGCAGCCGAAACTGTTAGGCGTGTTGTAGGTATCCATCGTCTTGGTTTGGGACGACTGTTCCAGACCAAAGTCCAACCGGGACAGCACGCCTTCCTGGAACGTGTGCGAGAGGTGCAGTCGGTTCGCAAAGATGCCGTTGCTCACGTTCGGGCTCTGCGTACCCTCGTTGGTCACGTGCGCATGCAGATCATTGACGTCGGTGGGCGAGAGAAAATCGGTGTAGCTGGGTAACAGGCTGTCGCCGTTATTGGTCCAAGCCGGATTGACGCCGATGTTGCGCGCACCCACTACCACGAAGTAACCGTTCGCCGATTGCTTGTTCCAGGCGCGCGAAACCGAGGAATCAAGATCGATTTGCGTGTCCTTGTCGATCTGGTAGTTCAGATTGAGGCCAAACTGCATGTTCTTGGAGTCACGTGGATTGGACTCCTTGATGTAGTCGTTTGACATGCCGCCCGTCGCGTTCTCGCTGAAGGATTGCGCGGTGTTGTTTGCGCCCGGAGTGATGGAGTCGATCACATACGGATTGGTATACAGGCCGAAAGCGTTGTAGCCGTAGTCCACCTTGTACTCGGAGTACAAGCCATCCACTTTCACAGTGAGGTCGTCGATAGGCTTCCAGTCGATCGCACCACTGAGCGCCTGGCGAGTGCGCTTCTCGTGAGTGACCGAGCCTTGCAGGCTCTGCGGAAGATAGACGTCCGTGTAGTTCGGATTTACCCACGGGAAGCCCATATGCATCCAGCCGGAGGTATCCACCGACTGGGTCTCGTGGTCGCGCTTGTAGTAAACCGCCGAGACCAGCCAACCGAAGGTATGGTCGGCATTGGTGTTGCCAATGATGCCCGACACCTTAGGCGTGACCTTGCCGCCAGCCGAGGTGTCGTTCATGCCACCCGCGCTCGCAGAGGCGTGGAAGCCGTTGAAATCCATGGGCTGCGCAGTCACCAGATTGACGGTGCCGCCGATGCCGCCCTCGTCGAGGTTAGCCATACCCGTCTTGTAGACCACCGCCTGCTGCAACAGCTCCACCGGCAGCACGTCGAAATCGAACGCGCGGTCGGTTGAGGATGAAGCCATATCGCGGCCATTCACCAGCACGTTGACGAATTGCGGGCCAAAGCCGCGCACAGTGATCTGGGAGGATTCGCCACCACTGCGATTCACCGACACACCCGGTACGCGCTGCAATGCATCGGCAACATTCTGGTCGGGGAACTGGCCCGCTTCCGCAGCGGACACCGAATCGACCACGCCGATGTCATCGCGCTTGGTTTCTTGCGCGCGTAACAGCGACTCCAGCTGACCGGTCACCTGCACGGCATTGAGATTGGTTGCGTTCTTTTGCGCATCGGTGGCGGCAGCGCCCCCGTCCTGCGCGGCCGATGTCGCTGGCGCAGGCGCCGCAGCGGACGTCGCGACCTGCGCGTAAAGATCGTTCACCCCTAACCCGCATGCGGCGCCGAACGCGCACAACAACGCATTGCGGATGCCCACCGTGAGCTTCTTCGTCTGCATGATGTCTTCCTCTCCCAAAGACGCTGTTCTTGTTTGGTAGCCGTGCCACCGGGTGATGGCAGCGACCGCCGAGGTCGCTCGAGTTCACCGAAGCGGACCCTCTGTGCGACGCCAACCGACAAGAAGGCTGGTTCGCGTGGATCGGCATATGAGCATATGGTATGATTAATAACAACACGAACTTGGCTCCACCTGGAGCGACTTTTTAGGTGCAACGCAACAGCATCAATGCCAGTACGGCGAAAAAATAAGACATATCTTCCGGATATAAAGCGAAAATTGTCATCATCAGGGCCATGCCGCGACGCATCACAAGTCGCCAAAAAATTTATTCGCCCTTGCCACAAAGATCATTAGTAGTATTAAAGTAGTGCAAAGAACGCCACTCGGCGTCTTTGCCATAAAGTTTCTTGTGTGACAATTAGGCCGACTGCCATGCAGAGGTGCACCCCATGACCAAACACTCCAGCCCACCCTCCTCCGTACGTGCACGCCGAGCACGGGCCACCACGCCCGCTCGCAGCCTGCACGGCCATGTGGTTCACGAACTCGGTCAACGCATCATTGGTGGCAGCCTCAAGCCCGGCGAACTACTCCCTCGCGAGGAACTGCTCGCCGAGCAGCTTGAGGTGAGTCGCACAGCGCTGCGCGAGGGGATGAAAGTGCTCTCCGCGAAGGGGCTGGTCGAATCACGCACCAAGGTCGGCACCCGCGTGCGCGACGCACGCGCCTGGCAGCAGCTCGACGCCGACGTGCTGGCATGGCGCTGCGAACTGATGCCCACCGAAGACTTCGTGCGCAAGCTGGCAGAGATGCGCGAGGTGATCGAACCGGGTGCCGCCGTTGCTGCCGCAAAACAGCGCACCTACGAACAATTGCAGCAGATCGACGAAGCCTACGCGGCCATGGAAGCAGCCGTCGACCTGGAGGCCTGGGCGGTCGCCGACCTTGCCTTCCACGAGGCCGTACTCAATGCAACCAACAATGAGTTGATGATTTCGCTGTTCACAGTGATCGAGAACGCACTCGGCACCTTCTTCGTGCTGTCCGCACGCACCGCCAAGAACTTCAAGTCCGCACTACCCGCCCACCGCAAGGTGCTCGAAGCGATTCGTCGCAGCGACCCAGAGGCGGCCCGCCTCGCCATGCTAGGCGTGGTGGAGGAGTCGCGCGCCAACATGCAGAAGGGCCGCTCGGCAGAGAGCTGATTCGATGATGCGACTGATCGGCCTGGACTGGGGCACCTCCAGCCTGCGCGCCTTCCTGTTCGACGCCCATGGCGAGGTCAGCGAACGCCGCCATCGCACCTGGGGTGTCCGCCAACTTCCCCATGGCGGCTTTGCGGGCGCGCTGGCTGACGTACTCGCCGACTGGCCAACCGGCCTGCCACTACTGAGTGCCGGCATGGTTGGCAGCCGCCAGGGCTGGCTCGAGGTGCCTTACATCAACGCACCCGCCGACCTCGGCGCGCTGGCAGCCGGCATCCGTTCGGTAGACGCTGGCGACGGCCGCTCGCTAGACATCGTGCCCGGCGTGCGCGATGCCACTGGCCCTGACGTGATGCGCGGAGAGGAGACCCAGGTATTCGGCGCACTACCCAGCGATGCCACCGGCGAACGCACGCTGGTGCTACCCGGCACGCACAGCAAGTGGGTAACGACGTACGACGGCCACATCACCCACATCACGACGCTGATGACGGGCGAACTGTTCGCACTATTGCGCCACCACTCCATCCTCAGCGCAGTCGTGTCCGACGGCGAGAACAGCGGCATCGACACCGAAGCCTTCGACGCCGGCGTGCGTGCCTCACGCGACAGCGGCGAAGCCGGCGCACTGTTGCGCCTCTTTTCCGCGCGCACACTGGTACTGGACGGAAGACTCTCGCCAACCTCAGTGCCGTCGTACCTGTCCGGCCTGATGATCGGCGAGGAATGGCGCATTGCCTCCACGCAAGGTTGGCTGCACGCGGACGCACCACCACTACTGGTCGGCGACACGGCACAGCGCACGCTTTACCACCGCGCCGCCGCCCTGTTCGGCATCAACCCCATCGACGCGGCGGACGACGCCGCCGCACGCGGCCTGTGGCGCCTGGCCATCGCCGCAAGACTGCTCGAACCCGATACATCTCTTGCAGGAATTTCTCACTAATGCAGTTCCGCGACTGGCTGGATCCGCTGCCATTGGTAGCCATATTGCGCGGCCTTCATCCCGACGAGGCGGTCGCCATTGGCACCGCCATTGCCGATGCAGGCCTGCGCATTATCGAAGTACCCCTTAATTCGCCGCAGCCGCTGGAGAGCATCCGCCGGTTACATGCCGCACTCGGCGAGCGCTGCCTGATCGGCGCGGGCACCGTGCTCACGCCCGCAGCGGTGGAGGAAGTTGCCGCCGCAGGCGGCCGAGTGATCGTCATGCCGCACGCCGACACGGCGGTGATCGCCGCCGCCAAACGCGCAGGCTTGTTCTGCGTGCCCGGGGTATCAACGCCCACTGAAGCCTTCGCCGCACTGCACGCCGGCGCTGACGGGCTTAAGGCCTTCCCCGCCGAACTCGTCACTCCTGCAGCACTGCGCGCGTGGCGCGCAGTGCTTCCGAACAGCACACCTCTGTTGCCCGTAGGCGGCATCACGCCCGCTGGCATGCAGGTCTACCTTGATGCCGGCGCCACGGGTTTCGGCCTGGGTTCCGCCCTCTACAAGCCCGGCCAGGATGCGGCCACGGTCAGCGCTGCCGCGCAGACCTTCGCTCGCGCCTGGCCCAGCCATACCTAAGGAAATTCCACGATCATGAAGATTACCCGCCTGACCACCTTCCTGGTCCCACCGCGCTGGTGCTTCCTTCGCATCGACACAGACGAGGGCATCAGCGGCTGGGGCGAACCGGTACTGGAAGGCCGCGCACACACCGTCGCCGCCGCCGTGGACGAACTATCGGACTACCTGATTGGCAAGGATCCACGCCACATCGAGGATCTGTGGAACGTGATGTACCGCGGCGGCTTCTATCGCGGCGGCCCCGTGCTCATGAGCGCCATCGCCGGCATCGACCAGGCACTGTGGGACATCAAGGGCAAGGATCTTGGTCAACCCGTGCACGCATTGCTTGGCGGCCTGGTGCGCCAACGCATCCGTGTGTACTCGTGGATCGGCGGCGACCGCCCGGCCGATACCGCCGCCGCCGCGAAGGCCGCTGTAGAGCGAGGTTTCACCGCAGTAAAAATGAATGGCCCCGAGGAGCTGCACTACGTCGACAGCTACGACAAGGTCACACGCGTACTGGAGAACGTGCAGGCGGTGCGCGACGCAGTGGGCCCCAACATCGGCCTCGGCGTGGACTTCCACGGCCGCGTACACAAACCAATGGCCAAGGTACTGATGCGTGAACTGGCCCCGTTCAAACTGATGTTCATCGAGGAGCCCGTGCTCTCCGATCACTTGGAAGCACTGCCGGAGCTGGCCTCCATCTCGCCCGCGCCCATTGCGCTGGGCGAACGCCTGTACACACGTTACGACTTCAAGCGCGTGCTGCAGATAGGCGGTGTCGACATCATTCAGCCCGATCCTTCGCACGCGGGTGGCATCACCGAAACGCGCAAGATCGCCGCGATGGCCGAAGCCTACGACGTAGCGCTCGCCCTGCACTGCCCGCTTGGCCCTATCGCCTTGGCAGCCAACCTGCAGCTTGATGGTGTTTGCCACAACGCTTTCATCCAGGAGCAGAGCCTGGGGATTCACTACAACACTGGCAACGACCTGCTGGACTACGTGACCGACCGCAGTGTATTCGCCTACAACGATGGCTACGTGGATATCCCCACCGGCCCCGGCCTTGGCATTGCAGTCAACGAGGACTACGTGACCGAGCGCGCCAAAGTAGGCCACCGCTGGCACAACCCGGTGTGGCGCCACGCCGACGGGAGTGTGGCTGAGTGGTGAGCGTGACCAACGCCAGAGTACTCCGCCGCAAGCTCGAGCAAGTGGCGGGTGGCGAGGAACTCATCGAGTCCGTCTACGGCGTCGGTTACAAGCTCGCGATCTAGCGCGCCATTTCTACATAGATGCCGATATGCCTCATGCAGATTTGAATACCCGCCCGCTCCCCGCCGCATTGATTTCCGAACCGTTGCTCAGCTGCCGGGCGAATCTCTCCAGCCAAAGGAAGGCGATCAGTGGCGCCGCCGGCGCATCACTACGCGTAGTCGCCACCTGGTTCAGCAACGCGAGTGCGGCGCGGTGATCAACAAGGCCGAGGTCCGCCAGCGCGCACTCGCGCAATTGGGACGCCAACGTTTTTGCGTGCCGCGAGATCAGCTCGGGAAGCACGCGCGCGAACGTCTCCTTGACATAGTGCAAAGGGAAAACGTCGTCACCAAGGCGTGTACCCAGATACCCTCGCATCGTGGCGCGACCATGCCGGCTTGCACGCGGAAGCCGATGGCAAAAGGCCACCAGCCGGGGATCACTCAGGGGATTAACCGGCCATAGACCATGCCGAAGCATATGAGGCGCCTGGCAAGCGCCCGCAAGCAATGAAGAGACCGGCACGGGCCCGGTGGGTGCATCGAACATGCGTGACGATTGAATGGCGGACCGCGCGCGTGGCGTCAGCAGCTTGCCCGCGTACTCTCTCGCATCTCCCACCAGCGAGCCATCGGTGCCCGTCTTCTGTACGGTCTCGTCCTGATAGGCGGGGAAAAGCTCGTCGCCACCTACACCAGTAAAGAGCAGTTCGCGCCCCTGCGCTTTTGCGCTCCCCCAAAGATTATCGAACGCCTCGATGTACAACTCGGCGTGCGGATACACCATTCGCTCGCCCGGCTGGAGATCGAGCGTCGGCAGATGAGCATCGATATCCACGGTTTGATCACGCAGACCGAGCCGCTGAGCGATCTTCTCGCGCCGCTCCACCTGGATCGTGCGCTCATCGCCACTCAGCAGAATTCCGCGACTGGCAACCGCGCCATAGGCTTTCGTCAATGCGCTGGCAACCGTCGCCGAGTCCATGCCGCCGCTGAGTTCGACGGCGATCTCATTGGCTACCGCAGGGCGCGCCATCACGATGCCGTGCAGGAGCTTCCCGAAAGCCTCCTCCGCCTCATCCGCATCCAGTTGCGCTGGCGACGCCAAGGCCGTATCGACCGCAGCCGGGTATTGATAGCGCGCCCTGCCCGGCTCCACAAAAACCGACGCTCGCTCGGTAAGCATCGTGATACCGGAGCAGATGTGCTGCGCGGAGTAGATCGAGCCGAGCGCGAGAAAGTGGCTCGCAATGTCGATATTCATCGAAAGAGGGTGCGCAAGAAAATCGGCCAGGTCCCAGGAGACCGCCAGCGCGTTCGTTGTCGCGCGGCAATAGACAGGAGCGACACCGTAGGCACCTGACCGAACCCTCATCCGGTGCCCTGCCTTTGCCACCTCGACCATCACGTAATCGAGAGGCCATACGAGGCACGCGCGGTAGAGTTCATCGAACCGCTCCGCACTGACGGGGCCGGTGATGTCCATCTCAGACGTAGATGCAGTGGCGTGACGTTCGCGCACCACCAGTAACCACTGCCCCTCGGTACATACAAACAGCGTTTCCAACGCGGCATGCCGGTGAGGCTTTACCCAGCTATCGCCTATCGCCAGCACGCCATTGTTCCAACTCGGATGGCATGACAAGTCATGCAGCGCGATCTCAGCCTTGAGCATAGAAACTCCCTGAAGACAAAACGCCGCCCCCAGAGAGGGACGGCGCTACATCGCCAGAACAAAAACTCAGTGAACCAAGCGCCCTCTTAACCTCCGCTGTAATACCAGCGGGCATCCTGCGGGAAGCCCATTGGCTTCAGTTCCAAAACGCCGGTCACTGCATCCTTCTGCATCGGACCGTCGATTTGAATGGCAAAGAGATTGCCCTCGCTGACCACATCCTCGATCTTGGTTTCTAGCGTATTCATAACGTCACTCCATTGAGTTGGTTAGCCGCCACCCGGCGGCACCGGCGAAGCTAGCACGATGGAAGGCCAACTCACCAATGCCCCAAAGAAGCTAAGGAAGCAGCACAACGTCTGCGCGCCCAACTCTTCGCATAACCATCACCAATGTGAAAGCGTCGACGGTGCTCTGCGGCATGCGCACAAAAGTAGACCTAGTCGAATGGCGGCCTTGCGTTGCGACTTCATCCTATCGCTGTATCTCACTCGTGCTTTTCTCAGGTGAAACGTAGCGGCGATGCATCGCCCGAATCAAAAGAGGCATGGCGTGGACCTCGGCCTTCTGCAATGCAACAAGCATTGTGGTGCAAGAGCAGGTTAAAGTTCGCCGTCAGCACTGCTTTCCGAGTGTCTGGATATCGAGGCCATCGCTTTATGGCCTTTTTTTAGATTTCAAATTTAGATCGATCCAATACGGGGAATAGTAGTACTCCGGACAAAATATGGAGGGGATTCCATATCGGTTCGTCCGCGCAAATTTAGACGTCTAAACATCCGCAAAGATGCACGCCTCCGCGCCGGATCACCGCCCACGGACCGGTCGCGCTCAGTCGAGGGTCCGCCCCTCGTCCCTTCGTGGGTATCCGACAGGAGCACTCCTGATCATGAAGCTCGAAGCCATACGCATACGAGTTCGGACATGGCTGGTTGTAGTCAGCCTGATCATCACAAGCGCCACCCTCCCATCGATCGCCGCCGAACAAATCTATCCGGCCAATCCACAAGCCGACGGGTCGACAGCCGTCGCCCGCGCGCGAGTGGCGGCGGACGTATTGATGAGCTCCTACGACCCGAACAAGGCCTGGTTTCCGTCTAGTTGGTGGAATTCGGCGGTCGCACTGCAAACCATCGGCGACTACATGCAGCGCACCGGTGATCGCCGCTATCTCGGCCAGCTCGACAACACCTTCGAAAAAGACAAGGGCGTATTTCCTGCCGGCGTACTGTCAGGAGATCCCCTGCTGGGCAACTTCACCAGCCGAGCCATCGATGATTCCGAGTGGTGGGGCCTTGCATGGGTGCAAGCCTATGACCTGACGAGGAACCCGAAATACCTGGATATGGCCGTCACCATCGCCAATTACGTCGACGGCTACTGGGACACAAGCACCTGCGGTGGTGGCGTGTGGTGGAATGCGGAGCGCACGTACAAGAACGCCGTCACCAACGGTTTGTGGATACGACTCACTGCCGAATTGCACAACCGGATTCCGGGTGACCACGTGTGGCTGACCCGATCCCGCACTGCCTGGGCGTGGTTTCAAAGCAGCGGCATGATCAATGCCAACGGCCTGGTCAACGACGGACTCACTGATTCCTGCACCAACAATGGCCAGACTGTGTGGACCTACAACCAGGGCATGGCGATAGGTGCCGGCCTGGAACTGTGGCGTGCCACCAGAGATCCGCAGATTCTGGCAAGCGTGCGACGCCTGGCTGATGCAGCGATCGCTCCGAACGCATTGGTGACTGATGGCATCCTCACCGAGAGCTGTGATGCCGCGGACCAGACCTGTGACGACAACGGCAAGCAGTTCAAGGGCATTTTCATGCGCTACTGGACTGACCTTGTCGACACCACCCACGATCGCCAGTACGCGGCATTTCTCGACGCACAGGCAGAAGGCATCTGGAGCAACGACCGCGACGCCGCCGGCCGGCTTGGTACGCGCTGGTCCGGCATCACCAGCGATGACCACCCCAATGTATTCGATTGGCGCACGCAGGCCAGTGCGCTCAGCGCGCTGATCGGCAACGTGCCGACGTTGACGCCACTGGCATCGTTGGCCGCGACGATGACTCCGGCACAACCGGTGGTCATGCCGTCCGCGTCAGGCGCCACTGCTATTCCGATCGATCTTCGTGCCTCAGCGACCGGATTTTTCCCGCTGCAAGCGCTCGCCTCCATCGACCCACCTGCCGGGTGGAACGTCTCCCCGCGAGCCCATCTGATACGCCTGCAGCCGCACGGTAACGCTGTCCCAGTAAGCGACACGCTTTCACTAAAAGTGACCGTGCCGAGTTCCGCAACTGACGGGCATCACCTGATCACCGCAAACCTCGCCGCCTTCGGACTGCACTTCACTACCCAGGCCGATGTGCTGATCGCGCACAAGATCGACTTCGACACTGGCACGGTCAACGAAACCCCGTGGCTGTTCGACCCCGACGGCTCGCAGAGCAACGGCGTGCAGAACCGCTTCGCCGACGGCACGGCCCACTTCACCTATCGATTCCCCTTCCCCGCCGATACCACCTCGGCGCAAGTCACTCTCACCATCGACAACGAATTCCTGGTGCAAGTCAGCACCGATAACGTGCACTGGACAACCGTGCTGCAAGAGATGCAACCCATCACGGACGGCTCGAACAAGGCCGCTCGCAGCATCGATCTGACACCGTACCTTGGCATCGCCACCGATGGCGCCAAGCCGATTTACCTCAAGGTGTCCGATGCCTTCCCCAATGATGGCTGGGGTGGTCGCGTGTATCACGTCACGGCGAATATCGTGGAGTAGCCGTGTCGTTGCCACCGTTCTCGTTCACGCGAGAGCGGTGGCATTCACCACCATCAAAAGACCATTGCGCTCGCCCGCCCCAGCGCGCACCAGGCCAACTTTTCGAGCAAGGCTGGCTGGGTGGCTGGCGCGACTCGAGGCATTGATGGCCGCCCGCAACTGACCCTCAGCATCGCAGGGCCGCAGCATGGCCCCGCCCCGTGGGCACTTTTTTCACCCATGCTGCGCCACGACTTGACACCGGTGTCAATGTCGTTACAGGCTGATAACAGATCCAATGCGAGAGGGCGCGCTGGACGTGGCAACAGATCATTCAAACCGACTGACGGGGATTCCGGCGGCGCCGTTTCTGGCGGCCGATATTGGCGGCACGCATGGGCGTGTTGCGCTGATGCGCGCCTCGCACGATGGCGCCGGCGCAGTGCAGACGCTCGCCTATCGCGTATTCGTTTGCGCGGAGTTTCCGATGCTGTCGGAACTGCTGCAGGCCTTTATCGACGCCGACGTGAAGATCCCCGTGAAGCACTGCGTACTCGCTTGCGCCGGCCAGATCATGGGCAACGAGGTGGTGAACGACAACCTTCCCTGGCCTATTCACCTGCCGCAACTGCGTCACGCGCTTGGCCTGGACGAGATTGCCGTACTCAACGATTTCGAAGCGTTGGCGTATGCACTCGATGATGCCTCTGCCGACGGCGGGCGCCACTTGTGCGGGCCCGCCACACCTACCGGCGGCCCGACCCTGTTGATTGGACCAGGCACTGGCCTCGGTGCAGCGGTACACATCCCCGCCGCAGGCGGCGGCTTCGTGCTGGGAACCGAAGCCGGCCAGATGGATTTCGCACCAAACTCGCTTCGCGAACGGCAGATTCTTGCCCACCTGGCGCCGGATGGCGGCTATGTACCGTTCGAGCACGTCGTATCGGGCCCAGGCCTGCTGGCGGTCTACGTGGCACTGTGCGCCATACATGGAGACGCGCCGAAGCTGGCTGCGCCCGAAGCCGTCACCAAGGCAGCCATGAAAGGCGACGATGCCCAAGCAGTGGAAGCCGTGGAGATCTTCTGCGCCTCGCTGGGAAGTTTTGCTGGCAACCTCGCGATGACCTTCATGGCTACCGGCGGCGTCTTTCTGGCCGGCGGCTTCCTGTCATCCATTTTCGAGCTGCTCGAGCGAAGCGCCTTCGAGGAGCGATTCCTGCATGGGCGCAGTGCGCGCGCATTGCTCTCCCAGATACCAGTACGGGTAACCGAACACGGCCTCCGCGGCGTACACGGCGCGGCCAGGTGGTATCTCAGGCATGGCATGCCCGGCGTGGGCGCGCCGATGCCCATCGCGGCAGGCGGGGCCGGCGCATGAGCCGCAGCGCGACATTCAGGTTCTTCTGTCGAATGGCCGTCGCGTGGCTGGTGACGACGGGAGCGGTCGTCGCCACGCCAGCCACTCCCGTATGGTCGTTACTCCCGCAGCCCGCGAAGGCCACTCCGGCCGTATCGGGCGCGACCAAGATCACGGATGGCGCGTTGATCGCCGTGCGCGGCGCGGATCGCCAGCAAGTGCAGGCCATCGCAGAGCAATTCGTGCAACGTGTGGCCGACACCCAGGGATTGCATCTGCGCATGGCATCCACGAGTGATGCGCATCCGGCGATCACGTTCGACGTCAATGCGAGCGCCGAGGTCACGGGCGATGCCGGCTATCGCCTAACCATCAATGACGACGGCATCCTGGTCACGGCACGCACGCCACGCGGCGCGTTTTACGGAAGCGTCACTCTGTGGCAATTGCTGACACCGGCCGGATGGACGCATGGCGCACCCGTCGAGGTTGCTCATGGCGTCATCGATGATTACCCGCGGTTTGCGTGGCGCGCACTTCTGCTCGATTCCGGCCGGCACTACCAGAGCGTGGCCGACATCAAGAAGCTGATCGACTGGATGTCGCTCAACAAGCTGAATGTGCTGCTCTGGCACGTCACCGAGGATCAAGGCTGGCGCCTCGAGATCCCCAAGTATCCGGAACTCACGAAAATCGGCGCGTGCCGCAAGGCAGTGGGTCTCGACACTGAACTGACCGGTTCTGCCGACCTGCCCTATTGCGGCTTTTATACCCAAGCCGAAGCACGCGACATCGTACGTTATGCCGCCGAGCGCTATGTGGACGTGGTACCGGAAATCGATCTGCCCGGCCATTCGCAGGCAGCTATCGCCGCATACCCGTGGCTGGGCGTCACCGGCAAGCGCCCCGATGTGTGGACCGACTGGGGCGTCAGCCCGTGGCTACTCAAGCCCAACGAGAAAACCTTGCAGTTCGTCGATGACGTGCTTGACGACGTGATGCAGCTATTCCCTTCTCGATATATCTCCATCGGTGGCGATGAGGCGGATAAGCAGCAGTGGAACGCATCGCCTGAAGTGCGTGCGCAGATGCACACGTTAGGCTTGAAGAACATGGATGAGCTGCAGGGCTGGTTCATGAATCAGGTCGCTGCGCATCTCATCGAACACGGACGCACCCCGGTGGGCTGGGACGACGAATTGGTTGCCGGCGCGACGCTGCCGGCCTCGCAAGTCGTGATGTCCTGGCACGACGACCACAATGAGCAAGTGGCGCTCGCTGCGATCAAGCAAGGTCACGACGTGGTGATGACGCCACAGGAATCGCTGTACTTCGACCACTATCAGTCCGACCTCCCGGATGATTGGCCGGGGCCGCCACCCGCAGCGACATTGCGGCAGGCCTATGACACCGTCGTCATTCCAAGCGGCGCAAGCGCCGCCGAAGCCCAACACATCATCGGCGTGCAGGCCGGCCTATGGGCCGAGCAGATGCCCACCTTTGCGCACGACCAGCATGCAATATTTCCGCGCGTCGCGGCCCTGTCCGAGCTTGGCTGGTCACCTGCGAGCGCACGCGACTGGCACGACTTCCTCCAACGCCTGCCGGCAGAACTGGCGCGCTACCGCGCGCTAGGCATCCACTACGCCGACAATGCCTTCGCACCCACCTTCCAGGTAGCCGCAGCCAGCCATGGCGCGTTACGGGTCGTGCTGTCCAACCAGGCGGAATTCGGCACGATTCGATACACGACGGACGGCTCCGAGCCAACCGCGCAATCCACAGCCCATGCTCAGCCGCTCACACTGCCGGGCAACACCACCTTGCGCGCCGCAACGTTTGCGGAGGATGGCTTCGAACTTGCCGCGCCGCGCAGCCAAGTGCTGGATGAAGCCACCCTACTGAGTCGCGACAGCAGCGCGCTTGCCACCTGTTCCAAGCAGCCCGCCTCGCGTCTGGAGGGCAGCATGCCAACGCAGGGAAGCAGGCCCGTCTACTCGGTCGACATCGGCAACGCGTGCTGGCTTTGGCCGCGAGCATCGCTAGGTGGCGTCAAACAGGTCGTGATCACTGCCGAACGCATCACGTGGCGCTTTGGCGATGAAGCCAAGGACGCCGTGGTGCGCCGCAAGACCAGTGCAGCCGGCGAACTTGAGATTCATGCTGATTCCTGCACGGGCCCGCTGCTTGCGAGCTTGCCATTGGATGGCGTCGCGCAGGCAAAGGGGCAAGTACGTCTTGACGCAAAGGTTGCCACGCCGGCGGGGGCCGGCGTTCACACCCTATGTGTCTTCGCTACCGGCGATCCACGCGATGGCCAGTGGGCGTTAGGGCGAGTGATGTTTTCGAAGTAAGTGATACGCGGAGTCTGGGGTCCGCGCAGTAGCACCACGTAAGTCTCTTTGGCTCGCAAGGCCAAAGTTGGGGACAACGAGCAGTTGCATCACAACGGCGTGCGTATCGCAGGCACCGCCGAGCGGTACGCGTTTTTCCGAATTCCACGGAGCACCTGAGGTTCGACAGGCAACACCAACGAGGGTAAAGCCCATGTCCACCGTACTTCGCAAGCATCCATTGTCATTTGCCGTCACCATGTCGCTGTTCGCCGCCGTGTCGACGACGGCATCAGCATCGACATTTCTTGATGTCCAGACAGATAGCCAGGCAGCGCAAGCCAGCCCGGCCCAAACTGCTACACCGCCGGCGCCTGACGCCAAGAAAGCCGACACCAAGGCTGACGGCAGTGACGCACAAAAGAACGCAGCCACGCTTGGGGCCGTGAATGTCTCCGGCGTTCGTGCGTCGCAGATGCGCGCCATCGACCTTAAACGCGATGCCGCAAACATTCAGGACAGCATTACGGCCGAGAATATCGGCGCATTGCCTGATACCACCATCACCGACTCCCTGCAGCGCGTGACCGGCGTACAGATCAACCGCGACGCAGGCGTAGGTACTTCGGTGGATGTGCGTGGCCTGCCGCAGGTCGGCACCATGTTGAATGGCGAAGTGTTCATTACGGCGGATCAAATCGATTCGCAGCAGCCTGACTTCACCATGCTGCCGTCCACACTGTTCCATGGCGTGGACGTGGTGAAATCATCCACCGCCAACGAGACCGACGGCGGCATCAGTGGCGCCATCGACCTGCATACCTACCGACCCTGGGATCTCCCCAGCGGATTCACCTACAGTTACTCCGCCAATGGTGAGCGCGGCACCACCACCAACCATTTAGGGCCGGAGGCCAACGGGCTCATTTCGTACAACGACAGCGGCCACTGGGGCCTGTTGATCTCGGGAGATTTCTCCAACACCCGGCGCTTTAATTCCACCGAAGGCCTCGACCAGTACGGTGTCGTGCTTAACGGCGAGAACGCCGCCAGCGCGGGCGGCTACAACGGCTTCCTGACGCCATGGAATGGTGCGCCCATTCCGTCAAAGATCGTCCAGAACGCGGACGGCAGCGTGGACGTCAATGGCGACGGCAAGTCCAATGGTGTCTTCATGGGCAGCCAGGACATCGGCCTCAATGACATCATCACGCAGCGCAAGCGCAAGTCCGGCAACGCCTCATTCCAAATGGACCTGGGCAGCGGCTTCAGCGTAACCAGCGACTACTTCTATTCGCAGCAGCGCGAGTACGACCGCAACTACGGCATTCAATTCAACTCCACCAACTGGCAGGGCGCGACCTACGTGCCACTACAGTCGCGCAATACGGGAAGCCCTGCCCTCGGCGCCTACGGCACGCCGCAGCCGGGCTGGGAAGGCTCGCAGTTCTACACCACGCAGGTGTACGAGAAGTGGCCCGGCGACGTGGAGTCGTACTCGCAGATCATCCAGAAGAGTTCCGTCGCCAAGAATCTCAACCTGCAACTGGACTACGACGACGGTGGCCCGTTCACGGGAAGCATTCGCGGCATCCACGACACCGCATCTCAGTCGAACCAGGAAACCGACGTCAACGTATCCGATTCCGACGGTGCACTGTGGCCGAACGTGCTAATGGACGGCGTCGATCCGAACTCGGTGCCGCCAGGCACGATGGTCTATCCCGCGCAATTGGGCGGTAATCGCGTATTCAACGCCAACGGCATCCCGCAGAACACGGTGCCGATCGTCGCCAACTTCGGCGGCCGCTACCTCACGGTGAGCATGCCCGCCTCGCTGGCTTCCGATTTCGCCAATCCCAACGGCTGGACGATGAAAACGCTGGAGTCTTCCGGCGACTACGACCGCAAGGTGGCACTCAACGCGCTGCGCTTTGATGGCAAGTTCGATTTCCAGGATGGCTTCAAGCTGGAGTTCGGCCTGCGCAACAGCATCCGCAGCGCGAGCAATGATGGCTGGACGCTGGAAACGCCGGTCTATGGCGGCATGGGTGCAACCGATCCAAACGGATGTCTGGTGCGCTATGTCGGTGCCGACGTGGTCATGGATAGCGGCTCCTGCACGGCAGGCAATGCTACGGGCTACTACCGCGCCGGCCCGCTATCCGCCGTGCAGATGCCCAATGCAGCCGCTCCGCTATCAGGCAACTTCAAGCAATACACCAACCTGCTGGGCTCGGGCATCAACTTCTGGGCGGTCAACCCTAACGCGATGGTCAATCCCATCTCGTTCTGGAAATCGCTCTACCCCGACACGGTCCAGGTGGCTGAGCCAGGAACGACCTGGGCCGTGCAGCTGAAGGAGTTGTCGGGCTACTTGCAAGGTGATTTCGACGGCACCCTCTGGGACATGCCGTATGCCGGCAATATCGGCGTGCGCATGATCCACACCAATCTCGATGTCACTCAGCACCTGAGTGGCGCTCCAGGCTCCTACGGCGACGAACCGGTCGACGCAGGCACCGCCCAGACCAAGCGCAGCTATCAGGACGTACTACCGTCGGCCAACTTCTCCCTGGATCTGACCGAGAGCCTGAAGTTCCGACTGGCGTATTCCAAGAACATGATGCCGCTGGATCTCAGCACCTGGGCCGGTGGTTTGCAGCTGAACTACTCGCTGGCAGAAACGCCGCAGGGGCCGATCTTCCGCGTCGCCAACGGCACCTCGACGGGTAACCCGAACCTCAATCCGTGGCGCTCCACCAACTATGGCGCATCGCTGGAGTACTACATCAACCCCACCAGCATGCTCAGCCTTGCGCTGTTCCGCATCGACGTGGACAGCTTTATCAAGAACGGCAGCGTGACCAACTGTACGCTGCCGGATGAGGACGGCGTCGTTCGTGATCATTGCATCGTGATCACCCAGCCTGTGCAGGGCACCGGCAACAGCATTCACGGTGCAGAGTTCGATTACCGCCAGGGCTTTACCTTCCTGCCGAGTTTCCTGTCCAAGACGGGCATGGAGATAAACGGCACGTACGCACCCAGCAACTCGGGCGAGACGGATCTGGCCGGCCACAAGATTCCGTTCCAGGACAACTCCACCAAATCCGGCAACTTCATCCTGTGGTATCAGGACGATCACTTCCAGGCTCGCGTTGCGTACAACTATCGTTCGCGGCGCGCGGTGATGGACAGTGTGGGTGGCATCACGGGCATGGAGATGTACGAAGCGCCACAGAAGTACCTCGACGCATCGATCTCGTACAAGTTCAGCAAATACGCCGAAGTGTTCCTTGATGGCACCAACCTCACCAATGAATACCAAAAGTATTACTTGGTGTGGCCGGACCAGCCTGCGCACTCGACGTTCTCCGAGCGCATGTTTATGTTCGGTGTGCGCGGCCAGTGGTAAACGGAGCAACATCTCGCACGGACCTAGGCCTGGCGGCATCCCCACACCCGCGTTTGCGGGTGTGGGGATCGCGCGACACGGGTTGAATCGAAAGCAACACGATCGTTTTCACGGGCAACCCCATGGACACTCCGTTCGAACCCCATCACGACAAGGCCAGCATGCAGGATTCCAGCGCGCCCCAGCCCGTTCGCGACAACAGCTTCCACCGTTCCATCGGCTTGTTCTCGGGAACTGCCATCAACATGACGCAGATGTGCGGCATCGGGCCGTTCATCACCATTCCGATCATGGTCGCGGCCATGGGTGGGCCGCAGGCGGTCATCGGCTGGATTGCCGGCGCCATCCTCGCCATGGCCGACGGCCTGGTCTGGGCTGAACTGGGAGCGGCCATGCCGGGCTCCGGCGGAACGTACGTCTACCTGCGCGAAGCGTTCCAATACCGCACCGGCAAGTTGATGCCCTTCCTGTTCATCTGGACGATGCTGCTGGCGATTCCCCTGCTGATGTCTACGGGCATCATCGGCATGGTGGAGTATCTGGAGTTCTTCTTCCCCAACCTGGGCTGGTGGTCGGTGCACGCGATCAGCCTGGCGGCGACCGCTGTCGTTACCTGGATGCTCTATCGCCGCATCGAATCGGTGCGTGCGATCACGATCGGGTTGTGGGTCATCATGCTGGTTTCCGTCATCGGCGTATCGGCGGCGGGCTTCTCGCACTTCCATGCGGACTATGCCTTTGCCTATCCGGCAGACACGTTTGGCGGCAAGTTCTTCATGGGCCTGGGTGCCGGGCTGATCATCGGCATCTACGATTATCTCGGCTACAACACCACGGCCTACATCGGTGACGAACTGCGCAACCCGGGACGAACCATGCCCGGCACCATCATCATCTCCGTGATTGCGATGATGGTCGTCTACCTGCTACTCAACATCAGCGTACTTGGCGTGGCGCCGTGGCAGGAAATCGCCCAATCCAAATCCGTGGCGTCGCTGGTGGTGGAGCGCAGCTGGGGGCATCTGGCTGCCGCCATCATGACCGTACTCATCATCGTGACCGCGTTCGCCTCCGTATTCACTGGCCTGCTTGGCGGGTCACGCGTGCCGTTCCAGGCTGCGCAGGACAAGGTGTTTCTTTCCGTGTTTGGGCACCTGCACGCTAAGCACGGCTTCCCTCACGTGGCGCTGCTCACCATGGGCGTCGTGACGGCCATCGGCACGTTCTTTGACCTCACCGAAGTCATCAACATGCTGTTAGCCGCAACCATCATCGTGCAGTCCATCGCGCAGATCGCCGCACTGGTCGTGTTGCGCAAGCGCCAGCCGAACCTTGAGCGGCCGTACAAGCAATGGCTCTATCCCGTGCCCTGCATCATCGCGCTGGTGGGATGGGTGTACGTGTACGTGTCGGCCTCCACGCTGTCGCTGGTGCTGTCCGGCCTATGGATCGCCGCTGGCCTGGTGGTATTTGCCATCTGGGCCCGTCTCAACCAGTCCTGGCCCTTCGCGCCGGTGGAAGTACGCGAAACCTATCTCGGGAAGCACTGACGCCATGCAAACGCCAGCCAAACACACACTCTGCATGATGGTCGCGATGGCGGTTTTTTTCGCGCCGGACGCACATGCCCAGACGCCCTACGCCACCACCAAAGTGCCGGTCGACGCGGGCACCGTCACCGGCGTCGATCATTGGCTGATCCAGGACAGCGCCAAGGCCCAGGAAGGTGGCGCCGATATCTCTGCGACTGGCTTTGTCACCAAGGAATGGTATCCCGTCAGCGGCCGGGCGACCGTGATGGCGGGCCTGCTGGAAAATCACGCATTCAAGAACGACGTGTTCTATAGCGACAACCTGCGTGCAGTGCAGGTGCCGGACGCCAGCGGCAACCTGTTCGTGACGCCATGGTGGTACCGCGCCGACATCACGCTGCCGAAGAATCCCGCAGGACGGCACACGCTGCTGCGCGCTAACGGCCTGATCGCGAGTGCCGACGTCTGGCTTAACGGGCATCAGGTCGCTGATCACGCCGACGTCGCCGGTGCCTATCCCGTCTACGAGTTTGACGTAACGCGCTGGGTTCACGCGGGCGCGAATGTCCTCGCCATGCAGATACATCCCACCGATCCGAGAAAGAGCCTGTCGATTGGCTGGGTGGATTGGAACCCGACGCCACCGGACAACAACATGGGGCCATGGCGCGGCGTGGATATCGTGCAAACAGGCCCCGTCGCCTTGAGCTACCCAGAGGTTCTTTCGGCGCTATCGCTGCCGGATCTCTCGCACGCTACGCTGACGGTGAAAGTCACCGCCAAGAATCTCGACACCGTGGCACATGACACAACCATCGCCGGCACCGTGGCCGGCGTCGCCTTGCAGCAAACCGTCCACCTCGAACCTGGACAAACGCAGATCGTTTCATTCTCGCCCGCCACCACGCCGGGGCTTGCACTGGCCCACCCAAAGATCTGGTGGCCCGTGGGCATGGGCGACCATCCGCTGTACTCACTGGAGATGACCGCCGCCGTCGAGGGCGCTACCTCCGACCGGGCAACGGCGACGTTCGGTATACGCAGTGTCAGCTCAAGCCTGACCAAGCAGGGCTATCGGCAGTTCTTTATCAACGGGAAACCGCTGTTGATCCGCGGTGGCGGCTGGGCGCCGGACATGTTCCTGCGCGACGACCCTGCCCGCATGGACGCCGAGTTCAACTACGTGCTCAACCTCGGCCTCAACACCATTCGCAGCGAGGGCAAGCTGGAAAACCAGCGGTTCTATGACCTTGCCGACCAGAACGGCATTCTGGTGCTGGCAGGCTGGGAGTGCTGCGACAAGTGGGAGTCAGCCGCAAAGACCGGCGGTTCACCATGGACTGCCGCCGACCTGAAAGTCGCTGAAAACTCCATGGCCAGCGAAGCGCGCCTGCTTCGCAACCATCCCTCCGTGATTGGCTTTTATATCGGCAGCGACAATGCACCTCCGCCGCCCATCGCCAAGATGTACGTCGATACGCTGCACGCGGAGGATTGGTCGCTCCCCATCATCTCGGCGGCGGCCGACCAGGGCACCGCTGAAACCGGCCCGTCCGGCATGAAAATGGCCGGACCGTACGACTGGATTCCGCCTGCTTATTGGTACGCGGATAAGCTCGGCGGTGCGTTCGGATTTGATTCCGAAGTCAGCGCGGGCGCGGACATCCCGCGACTGGAGGACGTGCAGCGCATGCTGTCGCCACAGGAGCAGGAAGCGCTGTGGAAATACCCCAATGCAAGGCAATACCACGCGTCCGCGGACTGGTCGGAATTCGCCGTGCTTACGCCGTTCGACAACGCGCTCGCGCATCGCTACGGCGCACCCACCAGCCTCTCCGACTATGTCGCCAAGGCACAGCTCGACAACTACGACAACGTTCGCGCACAGTTCGAGGCGTTCAACGCGCGCATGAATGCCGCGAAGCCGGCCACCGGCGTGATCTATTGGATGCTCAATAATGCGTGGCCGTCGCTGCATTGGCATCTGTACGACTACTTCATGAACCCCGCCGGCGCCTACTTCGGTGCGAAGAAAGCCAACGAGCTGGTACACATTCAATACTCGTATGACTCGAAGGACATCGTGCTGGTGAACCATACGCTTGACGACGTCCATGGCCTGCAGGCGGGTATCCGCGTGCGCGATCTGGACGGCAGCGTGCTCTACGAGAAGCATCTGCAAGGCATCGACCTCGCGGGGAACCACGCGCAGCCACTGGCAACGCTGCCGGCCATCGCCAAGCTGTCACCCACGTACTTCATTGAGCTCGACCTCACCGCTTCCGACGGCAAGCCGATCAGCCGCAACGTCTATTGGCTATCCACCCGGACAGACGTGCTCGACTGGGCGAAGTCGAGCTGGTATCTCACCCCGCTGACGCAATACGCAGACTTGACGGCACTGGCATCACTGCCGGCTGCGACGAGTGAAGTCCACGCCACGACGCGACGCGAGGGCAATGACAACGTGACCACAGTCACCCTATCGGTGCCCGAATCATCCAAGGCTGTGGCGCTCTTCCAGCACGTATCGATCAGACGCGGCGCGAACGGCGACCTTGCACTACCCATACGCTGGACTGACAATGACATCACGCTTTGGCCGGGTGAATCGATCGTCCTGACTGCGCAATACGCCGCACAGGGAACCGCCGATCCTGTCGTCGAAGTGACGGGCTGGAACGTTTCCACCCAACGTGTTACGACTGGCGCTACACGAGGAACAGTTCATTGAAGACACAGGGGTCTCCATGTCACGCGTGACCATCAATGACGTCGCCCGTGCTTCGGACACCTCGAAGAAGACCGTATCGCGCGTACTCAACAACGAGCCGAACGTACGCGACTCGGTGCGGGAACGTGTGCTGGCTGCCGTAGCAGAGCTGCACTATCGACCG
This sequence comes from Dyella sp. AD56, assembly GCF_002878475.1. NCBI lineage: Bacteria > Pseudomonadati > Pseudomonadota > Gammaproteobacteria > Lysobacterales > Rhodanobacteraceae > Dyella > Dyella sp. AD56. The sequence continues at coordinate 15,014 of NZ_NRDP01000031.1, read as the reverse complement.
CTCACGTCGGCACGAAGCCTGGCGACAAACCGCTCCTTCTCGATCGGCCTGCTCTACGACAACTTGTCGCCGAGCTACATCATGGAAGTCCAGGCCGGCGTACTGGAAGCATGCGAAGCCAGGCAGTACAGCATGATGGTGCAGCCGCTGGTGTCCAACGCACCGGATTTCGTGGAGCGCGTCGAGGGCATTCTTTCCCGACACCAACCGGATGGACTGATTCTTACGCCACCCATCACCGATCACGCGAAGCTGCTCAAGTACCTGCGCGAGAGTGAGCTTCCGTTTGCGTCGATCGCCCCGCGCCAACCCAAGGACTGCATCGGCGTGATGCTGCACGAACGCGAAGCCGCTGCGGAAATGGTGGCGCACCTTGCGTCACTGGGGCATCGTCGCATTGCGCACATCCTTGGCGACCCCAAGCACGGCGCAGGCATCTGGCGCCTCGCCGGTTATCGCGATGGCATGAAGCGCGCGGGGTTGAAGGAAGACCCTGCGTACATGGTCCAGGGCCAGTTTTCCTTTGAGTCCGGCGTGGCCGCCACCCGCCACCTGCTCGCACTGAAACGCCGACCTACTGCCATTTTTGCGGCTGATGACGATATGGCCGTTGGCGCAATCTGGGCCGCTGCAGAGGCTGGGGTTTCCGTTCCTGGCGAGATCTCTATTTGCGGCTTCGACGACACCACCATTGCGACGCAAGTGTGGCCGCCACTGACTACCGTTCATCAGCCTGTGCGCGAGATGGGCAAGCGCGCCACCGAGGAGCTGCTACTTCGCGTATCGGGTAAGGGAGAAGCCCGCATGGTCGAAGTCGGCTACGAGATGCGCATGCGCGCGTCGACAGCACCAGCCCCCTGAATCGAGGGCGATCTTGCAGCCCCGCCACTGATCACTAGGAGATTGTCCGTATGCCTGCTACGCCAGACGCCAGCCACCCGCCACGGAAGTTCCATTTCATTTCCGGGCTGCCGCGCGCCGGCACCACGCTACTGGCCGCCATTCTCAATCAGAATCCGCGCTTCCGTGCAGGCATGACCAGTCCACTCGCCGACATCATGGGCGTGGTGATCGCGGAAGCCAGTAGCAAGAACGATTTCTCGTTCGATGTCTCCGACGAGCAGCGCATCGCCGTGTTGCGCGGGCTAGTCGAGAACTTCTACTCGGTTCAAGCAGATGCCGGCGTGGTGTTCGACACTAGTCGGTTGTGGTGCAGCCGAATGCAATTGCTCAACACGCTATTCCCTGGAGTGAAGGTCATTGCGTGCGTGCGCCAGCTAGCCTGGGTGCTGGACAGCATGGAGCGATTAGTACAAAAGCAGCCCGTCAGCGTCAGCAAGGTATTTCGCTTCGACACCAACACCACGGTGTACTCGCGCATCGAGGCCTTGACTGATCCCCGGGGCATGGTGGGCTTCGCCTACCAAGCCACCAAGGAAGCATTCTACGGTCGATATGCGCAAGATCACCTGTTGATGCTGACCTACGAAAGCCTGGTAAGCGACCCGGCCACGGCCATGCGTGCGGTCTACCAATTCCTCGGCGAACCCTGGTTCGAACACGACTTCGACCAGATTGAGTACAACGCGGATGAGTTCGATGCCCGCGTCGGCATGCCCGGGTTGCATTCCGTTCGACCCAAGGTGGAAGCGATGGAGCGCCAACCCACCCTGCCGCGCGACATCTTTGGTCGCTTCGCGAACGAAGCGTTCTGGCTGGACCCCAAGAACAACGTCAATCAAGTGCCCATCGTGTAAAGGCTTACCATCGATACGAAGAACAAAGGCCGCTTACGCGGCCTTTGTTGTCTTTGGGGGAAGCGCACTCACCGGAAGGCATACTTCTTCTGGCCATTCGCCATCATTCTGACCGAAGCAGACGCGGTTCATTTGGACGCCAATGAGACATTTGGATCGAGTATCCCTGCCAACAGAAACGGTATTAGGGAGGCGACAGGAGCGGGGAGGAGGCCCCAGTCCCAATGGAGTCATCACCAGGACGAATGACTCATTCGAAAAAATTGTTGGCCTGCCCTTCATCGTTGGGTGATAGATTTCTGCCTCGAAACATGGATTGCGTTTCCATCAGCCCATAAGGGGTCCTTTATGCGTTTGTTGTCACGTGCAGTTCTCGCGGTGTCGCTCGCCACCCTCACCGGCGCCGCCATGGCAGCCACACCGGCCACTGGCCTAGGCCAGGCGTGGCCAAATGCCTCCGACGTCAGCACCAACCCGCATTTCCACGTGTACGTCTTTGCACTGGGTGGCATCAACTACATCCAGGTCAACGACACGAACGGCAATGTGCTGGGCAGTGTTGGTACCGGGGGTGGTCAGTTCATCACGCTGCCGATCGGTCGCTTTGCGCAACAGGTGACCACGCCCAACCAGCCGGCTGCAGTTCCCACCACGGCCACGGCTACGGCAAACCCGGCCAACGTTTACAACGATGGGCAAACGGCCGTGACGGTCACACCCCTGAGCGATGGAACGCTGCGCTTGAATGCAGCGACGGCGCAGGGCACCTGCGATCCGATCGACTGCAATATCAAAGGCATCCAGGCTCAGAGCAGCAGCGCGGTGCGCTTGAATGCGGCCACACCGCAGGGCACCTGCGATCCGATCGAGTGCAATATCAAAGGCATCCAGTCACTGGGTGGCGGCACGATGCGCGTGAATGCACTGACGCCGCAGGGCACCTGCGACCCGATCGAGTGCAACATCAAGGGCATTCAGTAATCCGGCAATCCCCATACCCCCGCGATCAGTCGCGGGGGTGCGGTTCGTGCAGTGATGCGATCAATCGACGGCCATGGCGCAAGGCTCGTTCCCGCACCTGGCCGCCGAACGTGGCGGCACGATCTTCGATAGCCTTGCGCCCCAAGCCCGTCGCACTAGCCCGAAGCCGATGCGCCAGCGCCCAGTCGACGTGCTGCATTCTCACCGGGTGGCGCTTTGTCTCGATCATTAGAACGATCCATCCGCCGTGCCGAGTACCGCAGCGGATCTTCACCAACACATCGGACGCATCCCGCGTAAGCAGCGCGTCGGCGATGGCTTCGCATGTCATGCGATAGACGGCCAAAGTCATTGACTGCGGAAAGAGGCTCACTGGACCACGTAGGTCGCACCAGTATTTGACACCGGCCTCCTGGAGGGTCTGCGCCAGGCTGCCGTGAACCAGCGCCGCCGGGAGGCCACGCTCCCGGAGCTGGGAAGGACTGAGGCAATCAGTCAGCAGATAGATCTGCTCCTGCGCAATCTGAGCTTGCCGGCGAAAGCCTGCGTCGTCCGCTACAGGCTGCAAATGCCGCAAGCGCCCCAGCATCATCCCGAATACGCCACCAATGGAGTCGCGCAGTTGATCCAGTGCCTGAGCGGTGACGCGCAACTGCGCCTCACCCAGGGCCACGTTGCGCTGGGCCAACGCCATCGCCATGCGCGTGTCGAACCGCTCTTCTTCCGCACGTCGGTCGAGATGGGACAGGCGCGCCCCCACTAGCAACATGGTGGATATGGCCATGGCAACCAGTGTCTCGGCCTGCAGTGTGGCGTGATCGTTGGTGGCCGGCATCAGCAGCACCGTGCCGATGCTGGCTATCGTGCCGGCGATCGCACCGCCCTGCCAGCCATGACGGAACGCCATGACGATGACCGGCAGGAACATGGCCATCTGCGCCACGATGCGCGTGTGATCGTCGTGTTCACCGATCCACGCCAGAAACCCCAGCGTCGGCACCACCATGAAGACGCTTTCCAGAAAGAGCCGACTGTCCAGGACCTGGTGAATCCAGCTGGATACACGATGATTCGCGGCGACGAAACTCTGGTAAATCACCAGCGCAAAAGGCGTGATGGTCAGCACGCCCATGAAGTTGCCCAGCATCAGCCGGGCAATCACTTCACCGTACTGTATGTCGTAGCCCGGCGGTAGCGGCGCGAGTTGCACCTGACCAATGGTTTCCACGGTGGCGATGGCCGCGATAACAAGCGCGCACGCAACGAAGGCCACCATGTTCACCGCGCCCTTCGCCGGGAACAAATGCCAGCGTTCGCGGAACCACCACACGATCGGCGCCTCGTACGCGATCGAAGGAATGCTGTTCGCTAATGCCCAGAGTGGGCCGTATTGATCCAGGCATGTAAGGCTAATGTAGGCCAGACGAACGAAGTCACCCACAAACAGCGCTGGCCAGTACCGGTACGGTACGAGCATCAGAACCGCCAGGTGAAATCCAGTCAGCAAGATCCAGTGTGGGATGGAAATCTGACGAAACAACATGAGCGCGACCAGGTAGATCGCAGCCACTCCGGCTTGTCGCAAAAGGGCCCCCGCCCTCGGTCCTACGTGCATTGCTCCCCTCCAAAGTCCAATTCGACCCTGTACGCACGCGCAAAGTATTGATGACAGCGGTTCGGCTGTGAAGCGGCAGTGAAACACCCTCGCCTTCAGGAAGACATAAAGCGGCGAGTACGCAAGACGTGCTCCAGTACCACGTCATGAGTGTGATGCTCACCACATAAGTGGCGCGCGAAGGGACATATCAGCACGCCACTGACAGCAGACAGATATCAGTCTTTGGTTATGCACATTGTGAAGCAGCGCCGCCGTCCGCACGGCAGTCGGCCCAATGTTTGATATGATAATCATTCGCAACTAGGATGTGCGACTTTTCGTAAGAAGTTGCCTCCTCGCCATGCCCTCCCTTCGACACGCCGTCCTTCTGGCGCTTGCCGGCACCGCCTACACCGGTGTTGCCAGTGCCCAGCAAGAACATGCCCCGCTACCCGCCTCCACCGATGCCAAGAAGCCAGCCAGCTTGGAGGGCGTCACCGTGGTGGGCGACTGGCTGAGCGAAGCGAACCAGAACGTGGTGGCGAACCATCCCGGCGCACGCACCGTCATTCGTCGCGAAGACATGCGCGAGGCCGGCGCCGTGAACCTACGCGACGCATTGCGCAAAGTGCCGGGCGTGCAAGTACAGGAGAGCAACGGCACCGGCGGCAGCGATGTGTCGCTTAGCGTGGGCGTACGCGGCTTGACCTCCCGCCTCTCTCCGCGCTCGACGCTGCTGCTGGATGGCGTACCCATTGCCGTGGCGCCCTATGGGCAGCCTCAGGTCTCGATGGCGCCGGTGGCGCTGGGCAACCTGCAGGCCATCGACGTGGTGCGCGGGGGCGGCTCCGTGCGTTATGGGCCGCAGAATGTCGGCGGCATCATCAACTTCGTTACGCGCGACATCCCGCAGAACTTCGGCGGCGATGCGGGTGTGCAGTTGCAGGGCGGCGAGTACGGCGGCATCCGCACACAGAGCAACCTGTTCCTTGGCGGCACCACAGCATCGGGCCTTGGCCTCGCCTTGCTCTACAACGGCTCCCACGGCCCGGGCTATCGCGAGAAGGAAGACAACGAAAGCATCGACGATCTCATGCTGAAGGCAAAGTACGCTCTCAGTTCCACCGATGAGATCAGCGGCAGCCTGCATTACTACGACGGCCAGGCAGGCATGCCCGGCGGCCTTACTCAGGCCGACTACAATGCCGACCCGTTCCAGTCGCGCCGTCCGTTCGATGACTTCCACGGTCGCCGCCAGGATGCCGTACTGCGCTACAGCCACACCGATGACCGGCGCAGTTTCGAGGTGCAGACGTATTACACCCAAAGCTTCCGCGGCAGCCATATCGAAACCATCACGCAGAACGCGGCCACGGGCCTGTACACGCACCAGCTCAACGCCTACCCGCGCAATTACCACACCTTCGCCATCGAGCCGCGCTACTCGCAGTTGTTCGACTGGGGGCAGTGGACGCACGAGATCAGTGTGGGCTATCGCTATCTCACCGAATGGATGAACGAGCGCACGCTGCGCAACAACAAGTTCGTCTCGCGACTGAACTACACGCCATTCGACAGTGGCATCTATGAGGCGCCCTACGTACTGACGGGCAACAACACTGGCTCCAACGAAGCCAACGCGCTCTACGTGGACGACACCATCAATGTCGGCAACTGGACCATCACGCCAGGCCTTCGCTATGAGCGCATCAATAGCTGGTGGCAGGCGCATCCCAGTAGCACCGTTATCGTGAAAGGCCCGACCTTCCGCCGCGAGCACTACTCGCAGCCCCTGCCCTCGCTCAACGTGATCTATCACCTGACGGACGCCTGGAAGCTGTACGCCAACGCCGAAACGTCATTCGGTGCCTTGCAGTATTTCCAGATCAGCCAGAAGGATTCGAACAACCAGTTCGCCCAGGGCCTGGAGCCCGAGAAGGCACGCACGTACGAGATAGGCACGCGTTACGACAACGGAGCCTGGGGTGGAGAACTCACGCTGTTCCGCATCAATTTCGACCACGAACTCCAGTACGTGGGCAAGCTGCCCGGCGTGCCGGACTCGGTGGATGGCTGGACCAGTCTCGGCGCCACCACGCACAAAGGCATCGAGTCCGGCGGGCATGTGGATCTCGGTGCGTATGACCCCCGCCTACAGGGCCTAACCCTGTGGGGTACGGCCACCTATACGCATGCCATGTACAAGTACGGTTCGTTCGCGGGACGTGACCTGCCGTTCTATTCGCGCCGCACGGCCAACCTTGGCCTGCGCTACCAGCGCACCGCATGGACGTTCAATCTCGATGCGTTCTCGCAATCGCGCCAGCATTCTCCCGGCTCGCCGAGCTTCGATCCCGCGCACCCCGCGGTCTACCAGACGACAGGCACGCCGGACGGTGACCTGGGCGATATCCCCGGCTGGACCACCTGGAACGTGCGCGGCGAATATGCCTTCGGGCCGTCACTCTCGAACCTCAAACTGGGCCTGGGCGTGAAGAATCTTTTCGACCGCCGTTACTTCACGCGGTCCACCGACAACAACGACGGGCTTTACGTGGGGCAGCCGCGCACGTATTACGTGCAGGCATCGTTCGATTTCTGAGGAAGGCTTCATGAGCGGCACGCCGCAAGCACACCACCGGCGGCGTTTCCGCCACGCGCTGAAGACGCTGCATTTGTGGCTTGGGCTTAGTCTAGGTGTGCTCTTGTCCCTGGTGATGCTGGCCGGTGGCGTGTTGCTGTTCGAGCGGCCGCTGCTTGCCATGACGCATCCCGAGCTCATCGGTCGCACCGTTCCCGAGCAGACGGGGCTTGGGCCAGCGCTCGAACAGATACTCGCCACCAGCGAAGGCAAGCAACTGCGCAGCATCGCTCTGCCTGGAGATGGGTTGACGGCGTTCGAGGGCGTCGCAAAGAACGGCGACCGCCACTATTTCGATCCCGTCGACGGACACCCTTTGCTGGTGCGTGCCGCGAACCACGACGCGCTGCTGATTCTGCTGGATTGGCATACGCATCTGCTATCAGGCAGCACGGGCGAAACCGTACTCGGCATCGTGGCATGTGGCGGACTCTTCATGCTTGCTTCCGGCCTGTGGCTTTACTGGCCAGGCCGACGCCGGGCCGTTACCCACCTGAAGCCGCACGCGCATCCGCCCATCCTGCGCTGGGCAAGCTGGCATCGCATGGTCGGCGTGCTCGCGTTTCCCCTATTGCTCGTAACCATCGGCACCGGCACCACCATGGCGTATCGCGGCGCGGTGCGCACAGGGCTCATCCAGGCCTTTGGCGAACCGCAGCCGGCTCGGCCGCCCAAGGTAACCAGCGATGGCGGCGGCATCCGCTGGCCCACCTTGCTAGAGGCCGCACACGCGGCGGCCGCGGACGCCATCATCACGCGCATCAGCTTGCCGATGCGCCCCGGCGCTGCGCTCGTCATGCGTGTGCGGCGCCCAGGGGAATGGAACCCGAGCGGCCGGAGCACACTTTTTCTCAACCCCTACACCGCCCAGGTGCTGGGTGGTGAAGATGCCACCCGACTAGGCCCCGGGGCACGCCTGGCCAACGCACTCTTTCCCATCCATTCCGCCGCTGTCGGCGGCGGCATATGGCGTGCGCTGCTCGCCATTGGTGCCGCGCTACCCACCTTCATGCTCGTCACAGGGTTCCTGTTCTGGCGAGCGCGTCGCCGCAGGCCAGCCATGGAACGGGCCGGCTGAAAGGGGCTGATCGCTCGTTGCCGCCAAGACGATCGGGCGCATCTCACTATGCGGGCGGAAACCCCGCCCTGACGACAGAAAGGCAGCCCCTCCCCTCAATTCGTCCGCATCGCAAAAAGATGCGGCATGAGGCCCCGTTGCCTTGTTCCAAGGCGGTTTCACCAAAGCTTCCAGCCGCTATATAGTGAAGGTGATATCGATAGGATCCTGCGTTTGTACGGTCGTCACGCGCGCCTGCGCTGTTTCGGCAGGCGCTCCCATCACCGCGGCTCAGAGAAATGAAAAGGGGTGTTTATGCGCAACTCCCGCTTGTGGATGCTCTCCGCCTGCGTTATCGCGGCATGCTCATCAGCCCACGCAGACGATAGCTTCAACGACCTCTTTACCAACGGCCATGTGGACGGCCAATTGCGGTTGTACGATTTCAACCGCATGTACGACGCCCGCACCACGCCCGATGCGCATGCACTCTCCCTTGCCGCTCTGATCAATGCACAAACCGGCACGGTGCTCGGCGGCCTGAGTTTCGGCGGATCGTTCGTCACGGCCAATATGCTTGGCACCAAGAGCGACAACCCGGCGAAAGTAGACACCTCGTTGATGGGCCCCAACAGTTCGCTGGGCGCATGGAGCCAGGCGTTTGTGCAGTACAAGCGCGACTGGTTTCTCTTCCGCGGCGGCTACCAGTATTTGGATACGCCATGGATGGGCAACAACGACTCGCGCGTCATCCCTTCGTCCTACAACGCGCTATTGATGGGCTTCACGCCGGTGACGGACTGGAACATCTACGCCATTCGCGAGTACAGCTGGAAGAGCCGTACATCCAACGGCATGTATGCGGACAACCTGTATTACCCGTCCAAGTTCGACAGTGATTCCATGTATGGCAACAACGGCTCCTTGCCCATCAACTCACCCAAGACGCCGGGCACGTGGGCGGCGGGCACCAACTACGTCAACGGCGGCCTGAAAGCCGAAGCGTGGTACTACGACTTTCTGCGCTTCGCGCACATGGGTTACATCAACGGCAGCTACACGTTCACCACCGAAACGCCATTCAACCCCTTCATTGCCGTGCAGGCACTCACCCAGAACGGTAGTGGCAGCGACAACATCCTGGTCGAGACGAAGACCAAGCTGGTGGGCGTGGCGGGCGATCGCGTCAAGGCGCAGGCATGGGGCGCCGATATCGGTACGTCGATCTACGACGGACGCATCGATTTTGCCTACAACAAGCTGGATGGCGAATCGGGCGCCGTTGGCGACGGTGCATTGATTTCACCGTACACGGTGAACTACGGCACCGACCCGTTATTCACCACCTCGATGATTCGCGGCCTGGTGGAAATCGGCCCGGGACATGCCTGGAAGGGTCGCGCGCTATACAACTTCTTCGACAAGAAGCTGCAACTGGTGGCTGCCTACGCGAAGTACACGGCACTTGAGCGTGGCGACAGCCACGACCTGTACCTGGACATCATCTACAACTTCGACGGCGCGCTCAAAGGCTTTCAGTTGCGCGACCGCTGGGAACGCTCGGTGGGTGGCATTGCCAACCTCAATCCGGGCAATGAATCATTCACCTACAACCGCCTGATGATCTCTTACAAGTTCTGAGCTAGCGATGCAGGACCGACGGCGTGCGGAAACGCGTAGCGCTCCGCACGCCGCGAGGGTCATTCCAGCGTCCCCAGAATAATGCTCGATGCCTTGACGATGGCCATCGCATCCAGGCCCTCGCGCAATCCAAGCGCATCCACGCTGGCAAGCGTAATGATGGCCACCAGTACGGTGCCGCCCTTGAGCTCGATCCCCACTTCTGCATTGACCTCGCCACGCCGTACGTAAGAGACGACGCCGGCCAACTGGTTGCGCGCCGAAAGCCGCACTGAGCCGTCAGGGATCGCAACAATGACCGAGGATGCCTTGATCAAGGCAAACGCCTTTTTTCCGGGCGCCAGACCCAGGCTCTTGGTGCTCTCGCTCGTCACGGTGGCCACCAGCCGCTGCCCACCCTGAATATCGAGCTGTATCACGTCGTTGACCGCACCAGCCTCTACCGACGCCACTACGCCAGCCAGTTGATTTCGCGCACTCGTCTTCATCAGGAATCGCCTCACAAGGTCAATGTCGGAAAGGGGATCGTCGGCGAAAGCACTCAGTTGCTCCATGAATCGTTGATGCAACGCCTCCATGTAACCAAAGACTTCAATCAGTCGGCGCGCGCGATCCGTCAGGTCGGCACCGCCACCGCTACGGCCGCCCACGGCGCGCAGAACGAGGGGCTCGTCTGCCAGATTGTTCATGGCATCCACAGCGTCCCAGGCCCCTTTGTAGCTCAAGCCAACCTCTCTCGCCGCCGCAGCGATCGAGCCCAGCTCACCTATCTTGGCCAACAGGGCGATGCGATCGTGGCCGCCAAAGTTTCGCCCGTCAGACTCTAACCCCAGACTTCCCTTGATGATCAGCATGGCGTCGCTCCTGGTGGCGTGACACAAAGATCAGGTTCTCATCCATCGACCGTGGCCGCCCGCATCGAAAGCGCCCATCCCGGATCACAGCATTACCTCTAAAGCCGTCACTTGCCCAGTCCCGACACGCCCCATGGAGAAACAGACGTGACAACGCGAGCTATCCGGGAGACAACAGCAAAAACCGGTGGCACGTTGATCTAGAATGGATGCGAAGCGCCCCGCGCCACCACCTCCCCATCCGGCTAGGCAAGCGTCTTCCCGGGAACCCTATTGAACTCCGCACTCGCCATCGACCGCATCGTTTCCATCGCAAACCCCAGCGGCGCGTGGACGTACTGGAGCCCGGGCATCGAGGACATCGTGGAGCTTGCGCTGGTGCACGGCACCGAGGTGGCACTTCCCGATCATTTTCACGATGAAGACCAGATCACTTTCGTGCTCACCGGTCGCAGGCGTTTCGTCATTGGCGGCAAAGTGGTCATCGTAGAGGCAGGTGAAGGCATATGCATTCCATCCGGCCTACCCCATCGATCCTTGCCACAACCACACGGCGTAACCTGCCTGAACATCTACACCCATGCCCGCACTCTAGACGTGGCTGCACTACTTACTCGCCTGAAGGATGACTGGCGCAACGAGGAGAACTTTTCGCCGGCACTGCTTTTTCATGCACTCCCCGAGCATCGCGCATCCTCTGTCGAAAGCACGCTGTCATTGCCCAGTGACTTTATGACCCCAGTTCACCTCGCCGCCACGAACATCGGCATGAGTCGCGAGGGCTATTCACGGGCATTCCGACGCGCTCATGGTATGCCACCCAAAACCTTTGCGATGACATCCAGACTTAACGACGCACGAAAGCTCCTGCGCGCGGGAACGCCACTCGTCGACACCGCGGTCATGTCCGGGTTTGCAGACCAAAGTCACCTGGGGCGCTGTTTCCGCCGCGCCTTTGGCGTGACACCTGGGCGCTACCGAACCCGATAGCGCAGGTCACATTCGTTCCAGACAGTGCGGCCAGCGAAGCCTACGCTTCTGCACACAGCCCCTCTCGTGCCGGAACCTTCATGACCATCGCACTCAATGCCTGCCTTTACCTGCTCGTGATCGGCGCGGGCATCAGCGTGGCCGTGCAGCAAGTACTCAACGCCAATCTGCGCACCGCGATCGGATCTCCGTGGTGGGCAGGCTTTACCAGCTACCTGATCGGCACAATGGTCATGCTGATGCTCGCCCTGGCAACCAAGGGTCCTCGCCTTGGCGACGTGCTGTTGGCCCGGACAACACCCCTGTCCTGGATGGGCGGCGTCTTCGGCGCGATCTTCGTGGGCACGGCGATCCTGATGATTCCACGACTCGGGGCAGCCACCGTGCTGGCCCTTATCGTGGTGGGACAGATGACGGCGGGCATCGCCATTGATCACTTCGGCCTCTTTGGCGTGCCGCAACATATCGCCCATCCGATCCGATGGCTCGGCGCCGCCATGCTCATCGCCGGAGCTGTCATGGTCCGACGCTAGAACTCACGCCATGCGCTTGATGCCCGCCGGATTTCATGTAACTATCGTTGTTACATGAAATCCGACAGCCGCCTTTCCTCTGTGTTGCACGCCCTTCTGCACATGGCGGAGCAGGATCAGCCCATGACGTCCGATTCCCTGGCCAATTGCCTCGGCACCAACCCGGTCGTTGTTCGGCGAACCATGGGACTGCTGCGCGACGCGGGACTCGTCACGTCAGATCGAGGGCATGCCGGCGGGTGGCGCATTGCCGCCGACCTCTCCCGTGTTACGCTGCTTCATCTGCATGAAGCACTCGGCGAACCGGCGATCTTCGCCATCGGCAATCGAAACGAAAGACCCGAATGCCTGGTCGAGCAGGCCGTGAACGCCGCACTGGCCGACGCCATTTCTGAAGCGGAAGCCGTCCTGCTAGAGCGCTTCGCCCACATCACTCTTGCCGACCTTGCCACCGACTTTGCGCGGCGGCACGCACAACGGCGTACACGAAAGGTTTAGAACATGCACGATGTCATCGTGGTTGGAGGCAGTTATGCCGGCATGGCTGCGGCACTGCAGTTGGTACGTGCCCGCAAGACGGTACTGGTGATTGATGCCGGCCAGCGACGCAACCGTTTTGCCAGTCATTCGCACGGCTTCCTTGGACAGGACGGCGTGAGCCCCGCTGATATCGCGACCGAGGCGCGTCGCCAGTTGCAGGCTTATCCATCACTGCGCTGGATAGACGGGCTGGTCACATCAGCATCCGGCAGCAAGGACGATTTCAGCGTGATGCTAGATGATGGAGATGCCCACTCTGGCCGACGCCTACTGTTTGCGACAGGCGTGTCAGATGAACTTCCCGCCATTGACGGACTGGCCGAACGCTGGGGAAAAGCGGTGTTCCATTGCCCTTATTGCCACGGCTACGAACTCGACCAGGGTCGTATCGGCGTTATCGCCACCGGGCCGATGTCGATACATCAGGCGCAACTACTTCCGGAATGGGGGCAAGTCACCTTTCTGACCAACGGCTGTGTTTCCCTCGACGCAGATGCGCGACGCGACCTGATCCAGCGCGGCGTAGTCATCGAGGAAGCACTCATCGACAAGCTCGATGGCGACGCCGACGTGCTGCTTGCCGACGGACGACGCCTGCCTTTGGCCGGACTGTTCACCGCCTCGCGTTGCACGCCATCCAGCCCCGTCGCCAGCAACCTGGGTTGCGAACTGATGGACACCCTCATGGGCAAACAGATCTGGACGGCCGAAACCAAGGAAACCAGTATCCGAGGCGCCTTCGCCTGCGGTGATGTGGCCCGTGCGCCGCACTCGGTATCTCTTGCTGTAGGCGACGGTGCCTGGGCGGGAGCGCAGATCCACCGCTCGCTTGTCTGGCCGGAAGGCTGAAGCGGCAGCGACGGTCCATCAACCTGACTAGCTCACTTCATCGGGAGCACATCGTGTCCTCGTTCTCCGACCCCGACGCCGTTGCCCGATACGCCGAGGGGCCTGTCAGGCAAGTCCCCGGCTTTCACGCCCTTCAGCACATGGCATCACTCCTTCTGGCCGAGAGTGTCCCGACGGATGGTCGTGTACTCGTCCTTGGCGCGGGTGGCGGCCTTGAACTAAAGGTGTTTGCGGAGGCGCATCCCCAGTGGCGACTGCTAGGCATCGATCCGTCGGCGGAGATGCTCAAGCTGGCGGAAAACACACTGGGGCCGCTCGCTTCACGCGTGGAGCTGCTGCAAGGTTATGTCGACGACGCTCCTGATGAACGCTTCGACGGTGCCACTTGCCTGCTGACCCTACACTTCCTCACGCACGAGGAACGACTGCACACACTCACGGCGCTACGGCGCCGCCTGAAGCCATGTGCTCCACTGGTGGTGGCACACCACAGTTTTCCGCAGGAAGCACCCGACAAGGCTCGCTGGCTGGCCCGATACGCAGCGTTCGCGGTGTCATCTGGCATCGCGGAGTCGAACGCGAAAGCAGCCATCATTGCTATCGATGCCAAGCTTCCGTTGATCTCGCCGGAACACGATGTGGCCTTGATGCGACAGGCTGGCTTCGCATCCATCGAATTGTTCTATGCAGGCTTCACGTTCAAGGGATGGATCGCTTACGCACCCTCCGAAAATCCACCTTGATGCGCCACGGGCTAGCGAGTGATTGCTGAGCGTTGCTCACAAGTGAATGCAGGCGGACGTGGATTATCACGCCATGATTCCGGGCATACCATTTGACCAAGAACACGTGATGCGTTGCGCCGCAAGCGCAGCGACACGCGCGTCGATTTCAAATGGAGTCTCTGCATGAAGATCACAAGAAATGGTTCGCGACCGTCCGTCAAAGGGTCGGCCGACTTTTTTACCGGCTCCGTCCGGATCGACAGCTTCTTCCAGGCCGACGAGCCGGCGCGAACCGGTGGCGCGATCGTCACGTTCGAACCCGGCGCACGTACCGCGTGGCACACCCATCCGCTGGGACAAACACTGATCGTGACCTACGGCGTGGGCTGGACGCAGTGCGAAGGCGGCCCGCGCACAGAGATTCGTGCCGGCGACGTCATCTGGTGCCCATGTCAGCGTCGCCACTGGCATGGCGCCACCGACACCACCGCCATGACTCATGTGGCGATCACCGAAATGCTCGACGGCACCAATGTGAATTGGATGGAACCGGTCACCGATGAGCAGTACCTCTCGGGCCCAATCGTCAGGGACTGACCCCATACTGTTTGATCAGTAGGCGCGCGACGTCCCCCCGCTTTTGAGTAGCGATTCGATTTGGAGTCCAATCCCCCAACCGAAGGAGATTGGACGTGAAGAAGCGTTTTACCGAAGAGCAGATCATCGGCTTCCTGCGAGAGGTTGAAGCCGGCATGCCAGTCAAGGAGCAGTGCCGCAAGCACGGCTTCAGTGAGGCTTCTTATTACCTGTGGCGCAGTAAATTCGGAGGCATGAGCGTGCCCGAAGCAA
>NZ_NRDP01000030.1:0-203883 GCF_002878475.1 Dyella sp. AD56 | reverse complement strand
AGAAAAGTAACCCAAAGAAAGGGCACCCCCACTTGGCGCTGGCCGGTGAAGCCGGCCAGTTCGTGAGGGGCGGCCGGGCTTTTCGACAGGGCATCCTGCCCTGGCGAAAAGGGATCGGCATCCATGCCGATCCCCCTGCGGGCCTGATCGTCCACCCCTCACCGCCGCACAGGGGGCCCGACGATCAAAAGCGCCGAGCCGAAGGCTCGTGCAGCGGAGCTGCACATCGCATCGCGGCAGGTCGCGTTGCTCCTGCTCCAGGGCACAAAGTCGAGGCAGAAGGGAAAAGCAAAGCCGTTTCGTGGCGAGTTCTCCACAACGGTCGGGAAGCGTAGCGACCTCTTTACCTTGCTCCAGTGGTAGGAAAGCGTAGCGCTCCCTTTACCCAGCCTCGACGATAGGAAAGCGTAGCGTCCACTTTCCCTAGCCTCAGCGATCGGGAAGCGTAGCGAAGCCTGCTTTCAGTCCTCTCCGCATCGGCGCGTTGCGAAACGCTCCGACGTATCCGCTGTGTAGCGGCAAAGGTGGCCAAGCAACAAACCGCCTCACCTGTTCGGGCTTATCCCCATGGAATGCTGCGGGCGTTGGCTTGTCAGGCCATTTCTTTGGGTTACTTTTCTTTGGGCCAACAAAGAAAAGTGACTCGAGCGTCCCACGGGACTAGCTTCGCGTCGTCGGCAGACGATCGAAACGCCTGCTGCGTAAGCGGCCAGGTCGCGGTAACGCACGAGGCGACAGCCGACCACCGACGAACCTGGATCCCTGCCTTCGCAGGGATGACGGTTTCATCGAAACAGTGTGGCGAGCACCCACCCCTCACCCCAACCCTCTCCCCGAAGGGGCGAGGGAGCAGTACTGAGGCGTTCCGCACGTGCATTCAAGCCGATGAAAAATCAGGAGCGGCGCCCCGCCGAAGCGCAAAACGCTCAGTTCGACACCACCGAACCCTGCCACCCACCCCCCAACGCCTGAATCAACGCCGCCGTATCACTGAGTCGCGCCGCCTGCGCCTGCACCCGTGAAATGCGCGCCTGCTGAAACGCCTGCTGCGCATTAATCAACGTCAGCACATTCACGTAGCCAAGCTGCTGCTGTTTCTGCGTAAGCGTCAGCGTGCGCGAAGCGGCCTTCTCGGCATCGTCGGCAGCGGCGAGAGCACGTGCGTCGCTGTCAATGGCATACAACGTATCGGCAACGTTCTGGAACGCGCCGAGCACAACGCCGCGATACTGCGCGGCGGACTGTTGAAGGGCAGCTTCCGCGGAGCGCTGCTTGTGCTTGAGCGCGCCGAAGTCGAATACGGTCTGGCTGACGCTGCCGGCCAGCGTCCAGAACACGTTGTTGTCGGTGAACATGTGGGTGAACGAGGTGGAGCTGCCGCCGTAGGCACCCGACAGTGTGAACTGCGGCAGGCGGTTGGCCAGGGCTACGCCAACCTGGGCGCTGGCGTCGTGCACGCTTTCCTCGGCGGCGCGCACGTCGGGGCGCTGTGTGATGAGTTGCGAGGGCACAGCCTGCGGTAGTGATACCGGCAAGGTGAGGTGTTCGAGGTCGAACTCGGGTGCGCCGGCCTGGTCGGGCGTGTCGCCGCACAACACGGCAAGCAGGTCCCTGTTCTGTTCCAACTGTTTTTCGAGTGGCGGCAGCGATTGGCGAGCCTGCGCAAGCGCGCTTTCCTGAGCAGCCACGTCGAGCCCGGAGGCATAACCTAACTTCGCCTGGTCATGCAGGATCGTCAGCGCTTTCGTCTGCGCGTCGATGACGGCCTGTGTGGCTTCGATCTGCGAACGCAGCGAGGCTTCCTGGATGGCCGCATTCACCACGTTGGCAGCCAGGGTCAGGCGCGCTGCTTCCAGTTGGTAGCGCTGGTTGTCGGCCTGCGCCTGCAGCGATTCCACGGTACGTCGGTTGAGTCCGAATACGTCAGGCGCATAGCTGATGTTGAGCTGGGCGGTGTGTAGCGTGTAGTAGGTCGCGTTCGACGTGAGCGTCGGCGCGAGTGTGCCCACGGCATCGCGCTGACGGGATGGCGAGTAATTGAGCTGGGCGGAGGGAAAGAACGTGGCGCGCTGTGCCGCTACGTTCTCCTGCGCCTGCTTCAGCGCGGCGGTGGCGGCGTCGAGATCAGGGTTGTGCGCAAGCGCGCGTTGGACGCGGCGATTGAGTGCATCCGACCCGAAGACCTCCCACCAGGTTTTCGCAATGGCCTCGTTGGAGGACCACTGCTGGGATGCACCGCTTGCGCTGCCCGCCGTAGATGCGAGCGGTTGGCGTGTGATCTGCGTTGGCGTCGGCGTAGTGGGCCGCTGGTAGTCGGGACCGACGGCGCAGCCGGCACAAGCGGTCAATGCAGCAGCGAGCACATACCAGCGCGATGTGTTTCCGGCGCGGATCATGGCGTGCCTCCTGCGTGTCGACGCTTCCGTCGTTTATGCGACCACTCCACCACCAGTACCTGCAGCGCGGGCGCCACGACCAGCAGCATGACGGGACCGATCAGCATGCCGCCGACCACCACGGTAGCGAGCGGGCGCTGCACCTGGCTACCAATGCCAGTGGATAGCGCCGCCGGCAGCAGGCCGATACAGGCTGACAAGGCGGTCATCAGCATCGGCCGCATGCGTTGCTCCGCAGCCTGCGCCATTGCTTCCACCGGAGACAAACCGGTGAATAGCAGGTGATTGAAGTAGGTGATGACGAGAATGCCGTTCATCACTGACACGCCGAACAGCGACACGAAGCCGATGGCGGCGGAGATGCTGAAATCCAATCCCGAGAAGTACAGCGAGATGATGCCGCCGGCGATGGAGAATGGAATGGCCGCCAGTGTGAGCAGGCTGTCGCGGAACGAGTTGAACAGGGCAAAGAGCAGGGCGAGGATCAAGCCCATGGCAATCGGCAACACCACGGCCAGGCGTTGCTTGGCCTGCTGCAGATCATTGAACTCGCCCGCCCACACCAAATGGTAGCCCGGTGGCAGCGGCACGTGTTCGGCGATGCGCTGTTGGGCATCCGCCACCGTGCCGCCCAGGTCGCGACCACGGACGCTGAACTTCACCGGCACGAAACGCTCGTTGCGTTCGTGATAGATGTACGAGGCGCCGGTATCGAGGCTGATCTTGGCGACGTCGCGCAGTGGTACGTAGCCGGTGCCACCGTTGGGCAGGTTGTAGCCCACCTGGATGTTGCCGATGTCCTCGATGCTGCGCCGGTACTTTGGGGCAAGGCGTACGACCAGGTCGAACTGGCGATCACCTTCCAGCACGGTACTGGCCGACGTGCCTCCGGCCGCCGCTTGCACGACGGCGTTGATATCGCCCGTGTTGAGCCCGTAGCGCGCAGCTTTGGCCCGGTCGATGGTGATGTTGAGATTGGGCTGGCCCAATACGTGGAAAACGCCAAGGTCTTGTATGCCGCGCACCTGCTGCATCTGGTGCATGACTTGGTCGGCAAGGCGTTCCAGTTCGGGCAATTCGGGCCCGACGATCTTTACCGAGTTGGCGCCCTTCACGCCGGACAGTCCTTCCTCGATGTTGTCCTGGATGTACTGCGAGAAGTTGAACTCGACGCCGGGCAGCGCGTTCTCGAATTCGTGTTGCAGGTCGGCCACCAGCTTTTCCTTGGTGTGGCCGCTGGGCCAATCGTCCTGCGCCTTGAGTGGGACGAACAGCTCCACGTTGTAGAAGCCGGAGGCATCACTGCCGTCGTCGGGGCGGCCATGCTGCGACACCACCGTTACCACTTCGGGATGGGTGAGCAGGATGCGGCGCAGCTCGTTCACCTTGTCCTGGCCGGCCTCCAGCGAAATGGTGGGCGGCATGGAGGCGCGTATCCACAGGTTGCCTTCCTCCAATGCCGGCAGGAACTCGGTGCCCACGCGCGTCAACAGCAGGGCGGCGAGCAGCAGAAAACCCACGCCCAGGCCCACGGTGGTGCGGCGACGTTCCAGTGCCCAGCGCAGCACCGGTGTATAGACGCGGCGGATGGCCCGCACGAACAACGTCTCGGTTTCCTTCACGTGCTTGGGCAGCAGCAGTGAGGCCAGCACGGGCGAGATAGTGAAGGTTGCGATGAGTGCGCCGGTCAAAGCATAGGCATAGGTGCGCGCCATTGGGTTGAAGATCTGGCCTTCCACACCCTGCATAGTGAACAAAGGAATAAAGGCCGCGACCGTGATGGCGGAGGAGAACAGCACCGCGCGATCCACCTGCATGGCACTGATGAAAAGCAAGCGCAGGCGATCGGTCCAACCGTGGGTGGCGCCGCCGCGCATATAGGTGCCCAGGTCGCTCTGCGCGGCTTCGTGCAATATCTCGTGTTGTTCTTCGCGGCTCTTCTGGAAGTTGCGGAAGATGTTTTCGATCAGGATCACCGCCGAGTCGACGATGATGCCAAAGTCCACCGCGCCCAGTGACAACAGGTTGGCCGAGTCGCCCATCAGCACAAGGATGATGATGCTGAAGAACAGCGCCACTGGAATATTGGCGCTGACGATGATGGCGCTGCGCAGGTCGCCCAGGAAGATCCACTGGATCAGGAACACCAGCAGGCAGCCGAAGATCAGGTTGTGCAGTACGGTGTGCGTGGTCACCGAGACCAGCGTGGAGCGATCGTAGAAGGGCACCAGCTTTACGCCTGCCGGCAGCGTGCCGTCGCTGTTGAGCTTTGCGACCTCTTCCTTGACGCGTGCCACCACTTCATTGGTCTGCAGCGTACGGTTCATCACCACGATGCCAGTAACTACGTCGTCCTGCTTGTCGCGCCCGGCACGACCCAAGCGCGGCACGGAGCCCACCTCAACCTTGGCCAGGTCTTTTACCAACACCGGCGTGCCGTTGGACTGGTTGAGCACGATGTTGCCGATGTCGTCGACGTCCTTGACCAAGCCGACGCCGCGGATGTTCACCGACTGTTGGCCGATGTTGATCGTACGTCCGCCGACGTTGCTGTTGGCGTTGCCGATGGCGGTGATGAGCTGGGGCAGGGTGATGCCGTAGCCCTGCAGCTTGTGCAGGTCGGCCTCAACGTCGTACTCCTTGGTGGTGCCGCCCCAGGTCACCACTTGCGCGATGCCGGGCACTGACAACAGGCGGCGCGTGACCACCCAGTCCTGCAGGGTGCGCAACTCGGTAAGGCTCGTCGATGGCGGGCCAACCAACTGATAGCGGAAGACCTCACCGACCAGGCTGGATGCCTGGATTTGTGGTTGCACGTTGTTGGGCAGGGTTACGTTCTGCTGCAAGGACAGCGCAGCCTGCGTGTAGTCGAAATAGTAGTCAGTGCCGTATTTGAAGGTGACGCGCACAAACGACAGACCGTAGAACGAGGTGGAGCGGATGCTTTCCACGCCCGGTGTGGTCGCCAGCCCCACTTCCATCGGACGCGTATAGGTGCGCTCCATTTCCTCGGCGGAAAGCCCAGGTGCCTGCGCAGTGATTTCCAGGATCACCGGCGCGGGGTTGGGATAAGCCTCGATATTGAGCTTGGCGTATGCCACCAGCCCGGCGATAGTGAACGCCGCCAGCGCCATCAGCACGATGGCGCGGCGGGTCAGCGCGAAAGCGACAAGACCACGAAACACATTCGGTCCTTATGAGATTTGCGGTGCTTACTGCGATTGCAGTGCCAGCGCGTTACTGAGGAACAGCGCGCCTTCGGTTGCGATGCGTTGGCCAGCGGGCAGGCCGGATAGCACGGGGTAGTAGCCGTCCTGTGGTGGCCCCAACTGCACGGGGCAACGGGTGAAGCGCAACCCGTCGGACGTGGTGAACACCACCATGGCGCCGGTGCCTTCGCGCACCACCGCATCGGCGGGCACGGCTTCGTGACGCGCGGGAGGCGCGGTGAAGATGCGGTAGTTCGCCAGCATTTGCGGACGCAGGCCCTGAGGCGGCGTGTGCAGTATCGAGCGCAATGTCACTCGATGCGTGGCGGCATCAGAACTGTTGCCCACATAGTCCACGGTAGCCTTGATGGCCTGTTGCGACAGCGCGGGCAAGGTCGCACTCAACACATCACCCACATGTACCTGGGTGGCGTCGTCCTCGCTCACATTGGCGACCAGCCACAGGCTGTCGTCGTCGGAGATGGTGAAGGGTGCGGGGCTGTTGCCCGGCTGCACCAGATCGCCAGCAGCGATCGTGCGTGCGCTGACGTGGCCGTCGATCGGACTGTCGATGCGTAGCTCGCCGTCCACGCGTCGCGTGGCGGCAATGCGGTCGATATCCGCGTCGCTCTTGCCAAAGATGTGCAGTGCGCGTCGTGCCGCCTGGTAATTACCCTCGGCGGTCTGCTGGTCCGATACCGCCTGTTCGACATCGCGCGGTGCATTGGCTTGCGCCTGCGCCATGCCCTTGGCGCGCTCAAGCGCCGCGGTGGTTTGCACACGCGAAGCGGCGGCGCCAACCAACGTGGCTTCGGCCTGCGCCAGATCCGGGCTGTCCACGGAGAACAGCGACTGGCCCCGCTTTACCGCATCGCCAGCCTTGGCGAACACCTCGCGCACGCGTCCCGCGTAGGGCGAGTTGACCTGCGCCAGACGGTCCTGGTTGAAGTCGACGTAACCCACAGCGTCGACACCCGGCGTGAAGTCGCGCATGACGATCTGCGCAACACGCACCTGATGAGCCTGCTGCTCGTTGATGGTGACGTTCTGGGGATCTTTCGGCGCCGTGGCAGCCGGTGCGCTGGTGTCCGCCGAGCTGGAGGGGGAACGCAGGAACACGGCCAGCAGAATGGCCGCCAGGAGGCAGCCACCGGCGATCAGTCGTCCTTGATGCTTCTTCATGAAACCTACGGCTTGTCGCACGGGAACAGAGGGAGCCGCGGTGGGATACCGCGCGGTGACATTCCATGGTCCCGAGGCTTAAGAGCTGGCCGGCGGGCAGGGAAAGCCCCGCCACCCTAAGGCAGGCAGGTGCCCAGCAACAGTTACGGTTTGGAAAGGTTGGCGGCGGGCAGTTCGATGCCCACCCGCAGGCCTGGCGAGGTGTTTTCCAAGGTCAGTCGGCCTCGATGCAGTGCGACCACCGCCGCCACGATGCTCAGGCCCAGCCCGTTGCCACGCTGGTGACGGCTGCTGTCCACCCGGAAGAAGCGTTCAGTGGCGCGGGACAGCGCCGGTTCCGGTATGCCGGGGCCGTCGTCTTGCACGCTAATGCAGACCCACTCGCCGGTGGATACGGCCTTCATGGTGACGCGGGCACCTTCGCCCGCGTACTTGAAGGCGTTGTCCAGCAGGTTGGCCAGCACGCCAGCCAGCAGATGGCGGTCGGCCATCACACAGGGATTGCCTTCCACGATGGATTGCAGAGTGATCGAACGCAGTTCGGCGGCCGGCTGGTACAGCTCGACGATATCGTCCAACAGGCCAGCCAGCGGCAGCGCTTCGAAGCTGCCGCGTCGCACGCCCGATTCGGCCTCGGCGATCTGCAGCATCTTGTCCAGCACCGTGATCAGGCTGTCCACCTCGTCGATGGCGTACTGCGCGTCGTGGGGCAGGCGGGTTTCCCGTTGCGGCGAGCGCAGCGCCTGCTCCAGCGCGGCGCGTATCCGCCCGAGTGGCGTACGCAGGTCGTGCGCGATGGCGTTGGAAACCTGGCGCGTGTTGTCCATCAAGCGCTCGATTTCGTCGAGCATATCGTTGATGTCACGGGCCACGATGGCGAATTCGTCGCGCGAGCGCCCGACGACGACGCGACGGTCCAGGCGGCCGGCGGCGATTTCAGTGGTGGTGCGGTGGATGGCCTTGAGCTGCCGCTGCAACTGCGAGCGGAACAGCATGGCGCCGCCACCGGCGAGCAACAGCGCCAACAGGCCGCCGATGCCGAAGGCCACCATGATGCGGTGCTCCAGCGTGCGCACGTCCTGCATGTCGCGGCCTACCAGCAGGGTGCTGCCGTCGGCAAAGCGGTGGGTCAGCAGGCGGCTGGGCGAATGGTGGTCCAGTCGATCCACTTCAAGCTGGTGCATGCCGTCGGTGACGACCGCAGCGTTGGGCCACGCCGTAAGGTTGCCGATGATCGTCTTTCCGTGCGCGTCCAGCAGCAGGTAGATCTCGGTGTCGGTGTCCTGGTTGTCGGTGAGCAGGTCGTGGATATCGCTGGCCATGGCATCCATGCCGCGCTGCTGCTCTTCCTGTACCAGGTGACGGGTGCGGCTACGCAATTGTTCGTCGATATTGCTGCGTAACAGCCCTGCAGTGCCAACATAGAAAACGGCAGCAATGAGCACGACCGAAACCAACAACAGCACGCCATAGCCCGCCGCCATACGAAACACCACGGAATGGCGGAAGTCACTCAGCGACATGCAGGTCATCGCCGTCGGTGCCGATAGTGAAGCCGACGCCGCGCACGGTGCGGATCAGCGGCGGCGCTCCGTCTTCGTCGATCTTGTTGCGCAGGCGACTCATCTGCACGTCGATCACGTTGGTTTCCGGATCGAAGTGGAAGCCCCACACCGCGGCGAGCAGCATCTTGCGTGTCACCACCTCGCCTTGGTGGCGCACCAGGTATTCGAGTAACTGGTATTCACGCGGCTGCAGCAGCACGGGGCGGCCGTTGCGAAACACACGTCGTGTGCGCGGCTCCAGGGTGAGGTCACCCACGCTGAACACATCGGGTTCCGGCCGTTGCCCTGCACGGCGCGCGAGGGCTTCCACGCGGGCCAGCATTTCGTCCAGGGCGAATGGCTTGGTCAGGTAGTCGTCGCCACCGCTGCGCAGGCCACGCACGCGCTCGTCCAGGCTGCTGAGCGCGCTGAGCACCAGCACGGGCGTGTGGTCGTCGCGCAGGCGCATGGTGCTGAGGATGTCCAGGCCGTCCACGCCGCCGGGCAGCATGCGGTCCAGCAGCACTAGATCCCATCGTTCGTTGCTGACGCGGTCCAGCCCGGCGGCGCCGTCGTGGCAGGCCTCCACCTGGTGTCCAGCCCCGGCCAGGCCCTCGCGGATCAGGTCCGACGTGGGGATGTCGTCTTCAATGAGCAGACAGCGCATGGTTCAGTGTGCTCTGGTGCGTGTTGGGAGGGGCATGCAGGCGTGCCGCCGACGCTTCATCATCTGCCTATCGTAATCAGTGGACGAACCTGCCGTGGAGCAATGGCTGGATAAGGCAACGCAGGGAGTGGATCCGGACAGCCCCGATGCCTTCCTGCATATCTTCCTGAATCTCATGGGCATGGTGCCGTGGGTGGCGCTGCTGTGGTGGAACGTGGTCTTCATTGCCGTGGGTGCGCTGCTCGGCTGGTGGAAGGGGCGCACGGTGGAGGGCATTGTCTGGGCCGCCGTGCTCGGGCCTATCGGCTGGATTGTCGTGTTGGTGAGGCCGCGCCCCAAGGCGCCGGCCGTGCCGCCACCGCTTCCAGGACGGCGCTGAGCAGGCGCTTGCGATCATGCGTCGCAAGCCTCACACCGGTGGCGGTGTATGATGTACGACGAGGTGAATCCATTGAGTCATGCCGCTGACAAGCCGCACACGCACCACCATCATCATGACGACGCGGAGAGCTTCGTTCGTGCGGTGGAGCATGCCAGCGAGGAACGTGGGCTGCGGCTGACGCCGCTGCGCAAGGAAGTGCTGGAGCTGGTGGCTGCCGCCGGCAAGCCGGTGAAAGCGTATGACCTGTTGGACCAGCTGCGCGAACGCCATGGCAATGCGGCTCCGCCGACGGTGTATCGCGCACTCGATTTCCTGCTCGAGCACGGCTTCATCCACAAGCTCGAATCCATCAACGCCTTCGTGTCCTGCCACCATCCGGCAGAGGCGCATCAGGTGCCGTTTCTCATCTGCGATAACTGTTCCAGCGCCCAGGAAGTGTGTGACGAGCGCGTGGCGGAACTGATCGAGGCGCAAGCCAAGGCCTTCGGCTTCCGGCCGCAGGCGCAGACGCTGGAAGTGCACGGCCTTTGCAAAAACTGCCGCAAGAGCTGACCGGGATGCCCGCCTGAACGGTCCCGTTCTCCGGGCTTGCGTTCGCGACGTTATAATGTAACATGCGTCGAACGGGTCACTCCAAGGCCCGGTATGTGCTCCGCTCCGGCCCCGATCCGATGGAAGCTCCCCGACTGAACAAGAAGCGCTGGTGGTCCCTTGCGGACCGGATTGGCGCGACGGCGTCATTCCTATGCGCCATCCACTGCGCGGCGCTGCCGTTCGTGCTCGTGTTGCTGCCCGTACTCGGGCTCGGCTTTCTGGCCGATCACGCGTTCGAGCGCGGTTTTGTGATGTTTGCCAGCGCGCTCGCGCTGTTCAGCCTGATCAGCGGCTATCGCCACCATCACCGTCCGTTGGCGCTATTGCTGGCGCTGCCGGGGCTGGTCCTGTTGATCGTCGGCGTGACGTTTGCCGAGAAATATTCGATCGGCTTGCACAGCGCGATGGTCACCTGCGGTGGTCTGTTGGTGGCTGCGGGGCACTTCGTCAACCTGCGCACGCATCGCGCCATGCACGTGCATGGTCCGCAATGCGCTCACTGACAGTCGCGACGAATGGCGTCGTGATTGTGTAACGGGGCCCCGGGTTTCTAGCATTTACGCATGAGCTCCACGCACGCGCACACCCACAATCATCACGATCATGACCATGCCAACGGTCATGCGCACGATCACGCCCACGGTCATGACCATGCGCATGGTGGCGTCACCGGTAGGGAAAAGAAGCTGATTTTTGCCTTTGTGCTCACCACCCTGATGATGGTGGTGGAGATGGTGGGCGGCTTCTGGTCCGGCTCGTTGGCGCTGGTGGCCGATGCCGGCCACATGCTGATCGACGCACTGGCGCTGCTGCTCGCTGTGGTCGGCGCGTGGTTCGCCCGCCGACCGGCGGATGCACGACGCAGCTACGGTTACGGACGGCTGGAGGTGCTGGCGGGTTTCGTCAACGCGCTCACGCAGTTCGTACTGGTCGCTTTCATCGCGTACGAGGCGATCACCCGCCTGTTCGAGCCCACGCACATCCTCTCGGGCATGATGCTGGTGGTTGCGTTGATCGGCCTGGTGGTGAACGTACTGGTGCTGAGCACGCTGCACGGACACGCGCACGACGACGTAAACCTCGCCGGTGCGACGTTGCACGTGCTGGGCGATCTGCTCGGTTCCGTGGCCGCCGTGGTGGCGGCGCTGCTCGTACGCTGGATGGGCTGGAACTGGGCCGACCCGGTGCTTTCGGTGCTGGTGTCGCTGCTGATCCTCAACAGTGCATGGCGCCTGCTGCGCCGGTCCTCGCACATCCTGCTGGAGGGCGTGCCGGAAGGCGTGAACACTGGCGACGTCGAAGAGGCGCTGCGCGGCGCGGACGAATCCATTCGCGACGTGCATCATCTGCACGTGTGGCAGCTTGCTTCGGGTTCGCGCATGGCGACGCTGCATGCTGAACTGCACGATGGCGCCAGCAGCGCGCCGGCCATCCAGGCGATCAACCAGGTGTTGGCGGAACGCTTTGGCGTCCAGCATGTCACCGTGCAGATCGATGCCGAAAGCTGTCCTGATGGCACACGTGGTTGCGCCGGCCCAGCCTGTCGTTAAGGGACGCTGATCCGCCAGGTGGGCTCAAAGGCCTCAACTATTGCGCTTTGGGCGGTCGCTGATACGATGGTCGGCCGTATTCAACCCAACGAATCAAGGAGTTCCCCATGGGCAAGGGCGATCGCAGGACCCGTCGTGGCAAGACCTATCGTGGCAGCTACGGCAACAGCCGCGCTCATTCGGTGCAGCCGGCCGTGGCCGGTGGCAAGGCGACTGTGACCAAGTCGGCAGCCGCCAAGAAGGCAGCGCCGAAGAAGAAGTCGGCCTAAGCCGTTACGCTTCGCAAAAAGCCCCCGCCAGTGCGGGGGCTTTTTTATGGGCGTGGCGGGCGCGTTCAGGTGCTGGGAGGCAGGGCCGCGCCGCCGACGAACAGCTTACGCAGGGCATGGTTGCCGCCGATCCAGTAGCACAGCTCTGCCGGCTGCCTCACGTTCCAGATGGCGAGATCAGCCCGCTTTCCCGTTTCCAGCGTGCCACGGTCACTGAGACCCAGCGCCTTGGCCGCATGGACCGTCACACCGCGCAGCGCCTCTTCGGGTGTGAGACGGAACAGCGTGCACGCCATGCCTGCAGCCAGTCGCAGCGAGAGCAGGGGGGATGTACCGGGATTGCAGTCCGTCGCAACGGCCATAGCGACGTCGTGATGGCGGAGACTGGTGATGGGCGGCAGCTTGGTCTCGCGTAACGCATAGAACGCGCCGGGCAGTAGCACCGCCACCGTGCCCGCCTGCGCCATGGCGCGGATGCCGCTGTCGCTGAGGTATTCCAGATGGTCGGCAGACAATCCCTGATAACGGGCGACCAGAGCCGCACCGTCGAGGTCCGACAACTGCTCGGCGTGCAACTTCACGGGTAGGCCAAGCTGCGTCGCGCGGTCGAATACGCGGCGTGTTTCCTCCGGCGTGAAGCCGATGGTCTCGCAGAAGGCATCGACCGCATCGACCAGGCCTTCGCCGGCAAGCGTCGGCAACACCTCGTCGCACATCAGCGCAACGTAGCCGTCGCGGTTGTCACGGTATTCCGGTGGCAGCGCATGCAGACCAAGGAAGGTTGTGCGCACCGTGATGCCCAGCGCCTTGCCCAGGCGCCGTGCCACGCGAAGCATGCGGCGCTCGGTGTCCAGGTTGAGTCCGTAACCTGATTTGATCTCCAGCGCGGTGACGCCGTCGCTCATCAGCGCATGCGCACGCGGCAGCGCCTGGGCGAACAGTTCGTCTTCGCTTGCTTCGCGCGTGGCCTTGACGGTCGAGACGATACCGCCGCCGGCACGTGCGATCTCTTCATAGGTGGCACCGTTGAGGCGCATGTCGAACTCATGCGCGCGGTTCCCACCAAATACGAGATGCGTGTGGCAGTCGATCAGTCCTGGCGTGACCACGGCGCCGCCGAGATCATCCACGTGCGTAGCCTGCGTCGTGGCATCCGCGGGAAGCGCATCCTGTGGGCCGACCCAGGCGATGTGCCCTTCATGCAGCGCAATGGCGCCGCGTTCGATCAGACCATAAGGCGCGTCGCCCGCGAAGGTGGCAAGCGTGGCATTGGTCAGCAGGTGATCCCAGCGTGGCGTCATGAGCTTCGATGGTCGGTGGATGGAGTGGGCGTGTGCGGTGGCTCGTCTGACGGCGGGATGGGCGTGGCCGGATCTTCCACCATCGACAGTTCGGTCCACGCGTTGTGCGTATCGTCGCTATCGTCCGCCGATGCCTCCGCATTGCGGCGCGCCAGTTCTCGCTCATAGCCTTCGATCAACTTATCGGCCAGCGCGCGATACACCGGCTTGCGCGACAACAGCGATGAAGCGGCACGCGCCAGCAGGCAGGTCGCCATGATCGGCAGCACCATTTGCTGATTCGCGGTGAGTTCCATGGAAATCACCGTGGCCGTAAGCGGCGCCTGCGTGACGCCGGAAAGGTAGGCCGCCATGGCCAGCAGCACCACCGCTGAAGGGTCTACACCCGGCAGGATGGCGCACAGGTTGTTGCCCAGCCCCGCGCCCACGGCGAGTGCCGGTGAGAAGATGCCGCCCGGGATACCCGCCCAGTACGACGCGATATTGCCCATGAACTTCAGCACGCCGAAGCTCTGCACCGTATCCGTATGGCCTTCCAGAATGTCCCTGGCCTGGGCGTAACCGGTGCCATAGAGGCCGGTGTGCGTAAGCTGGCTCAGCAGCACCAGCGCAAGGCCGCAGGCAGCGGCGAACACCACGGGCTGGCGCGCGCGCAGGCGACCGACGAAACCACGGAAGCCGGTGTCGTGGGGCACGATAAGGCGGGCAAAGAAACCGCCGGCAAGGCCGCACACGATGCCCGTGGCCAGCACCGCCCACCAAGCCTTGCCCAACGGCAGGCCAATATCGAAATGCCCGAAGTAGGCGTAATTGCCGAGCACGCCCAGCGACACCAGGCCGGCCACGAACACGGCGGTGAGAAGGATGCCGCTCATGCGGTGTTCGAACGAGCCGCTCATTTCCTCGATGGCGAAAACGATGCCCGCCAGCGGCGTGTTGAAGGCAGCAGCGAGGCCGGCAGCCGCACCGGCAAGGATGAAGCGCCCCGCTGCAGCGGGCTCCGCAAAGCCGAAGCGTCGTCCCAACGAGTAGAGCAGACCGGCGCCGACGTGCACCGTCGGGCCCTCGCGCCCTACCGATGCGCCGCCGAGCAAGGCGGCAAGCGTCAACGCCATCTTGCCGATGGCCACGCGCAGCGAGAGCAGACTGCGCCGAAAGCCTTCGTCTTCGATCTTCAGTGCGGCGATGGCCTGTGGAATACCGGAGCCCCGGGTGGGCTTGAGCGCACCCTCGGTAAGCCACGCCAGCAGCGCAAACATGGCCGGCGTGATCAGGAACGCCCAGTACCGGTTATGCGTGACCACGCTGTGGAAAATGTTGAAAGCCCAATCCGCCGCTCGGGCAAAGCCGATCGCCGCCAGACCCACCAGCACGGCACCGCCCCAGAACAGGATGCGTCGGCGCCACTGCACCGGCGAGAACAGATCCGAATTGGCCAGCTGCTGGAGGCGCCCCTTGGCGGTCGATGCCGGGCGCTCCTGTTCGTCGTCCGGGTGGCTCACGATTTCGTCTCGGATTTGCGGGTCCAGCGCGTTTCGTAAAGGTCGAAGCGGCGGTCTTTGAGGTTTTGGACGGCGCCGGCATTACGAGCACGGGCCAAGCTTTCCAGATGCAGGTCGGCGAACAGTACGGTTTCAATGTTCGGCGTGGAGTCCGCTGCAATGCCGTCGCGCGCGAACGGGAAGTCGCTCGGTGTGAGGATGCAGCTCTGGCCGTACTGGATGTCGAAGTTGTTCACGCCCGGCAGATTGCCCACGTTGCCCGAGAGCACGACGTAGCACTGATTCTCGATGGCGCGTGCTTGTGAGCAGTAGCGCACGCGCAGGTAGCCTTCGCGAACATCCGTGCAGAACGGCACGAACAGGATCAGCGCACCCTGGTCGGTGAGATGGCGTGCGACCTCGGGAAACTCCGAGTCGTAGCAGATCATCACGCCGATGGGGCCGCAGTCCGTCTGGATGGTGGCGGCGGTGTCGCCGCCAGTAATGTTCCATACCGTACGCTCGCTCGGCGTGGGGTGGATCTTTTCCTGCTCATGGATCGAGCCGTCGCGCAGGCACACGTAGCAGACGTTATGGATGTCGCCGTTGGCTTGTTCGGTCGGGTGCGAGCCGGCAATGATGTTGATGTTGTAGTGCACGGCCAGGCGGCTGAAAAGCTCTTTCACCTGCGGCGTGTACTGGCTGAGCATGCGGATCGACTCGACCGGCGAGAGTTCCTCGTTCTCGATCGACAGCAACTGCAACGTAATCAGCTCGGGGAAGGTGACGAAATCCGCGTTGTAGTCCGCCGCGATGTCAGTGAAATATTCCACCTGCGTGGCGAATTCCTCGAACGAACGGATGCGGCGTTGCTGGTATTGCACCGACGCCACACGCACCATGTCAGGCAGGCGTTGCGTGGACGGAATGGACGGAATATCCGGTTGGTCCAGCAATTGTGGGTTGCGCCACACCAGGTGCGCCGCGTAACCCAACGACTCGTAATCGGAAGGCACGTAACCACGCAACAGGCCAATCACCTCGAACTCGTTGCTGAGTTGGAAACTCAGTGTGAGATCGCGGCGCTTGCCTTCGGTGACCGCCTGCACGTAAGCCTCTGCGCTGCCATAGCGATGCAGGTTGCGGGCAAGGCCGGGAATACGGCCGCCAAACACGATGCCGCGCAGTTTCAGGTCCGTACACAGGCGTTTGCGCGCCTGGTACAAGCGCTGGCCGATGCGCATGTTGCGGTAGTCCGGGTGCACCACCACTTCCATGCCGTACAGCCAGTTGCCGTCGCGACGATGGCGCGATGCCATGCCGCCGCCAGTGATCTGCATCCAGGTGTGCGGCGCCAGCGCCGTGGCCTCGTCGATACGGAAGGTCGCGCAATAACCGACGACTTTCCCTTCGTACTCGACGACGAA
Source organism: Dyella sp. AD56 (assembly GCF_002878475.1). NCBI lineage: Bacteria > Pseudomonadati > Pseudomonadota > Gammaproteobacteria > Lysobacterales > Rhodanobacteraceae > Dyella > Dyella sp. AD56. Next base: position 187,881 of record NZ_NRDP01000030.1, on the reverse strand, counting down.
CTGACCCTCGGGAAAGTGCGTCTGCTGTGAGCGCAACATTTCCGCCGCATGCCCCCATTCAGGGGTATAGACGCGGGCGGTCAGGTCAACCAGTGCGGGCACATCGGCGGGTTTCGCCTGCCGCACCAGCAGCTTCGGAGTGTGTTCCTGGTTTTTCTTGGCCATCGCCACATTATGCCGCACCGATGTGAACGTGACGGCGTCGGTTACACTCGATGTCTGTTTCCCAGGAGTCCGGTCATGGCAGGCACTATTGCGACCCGTTACACCGCCGATCGTGTCTGGACGCCGCAAGGCTGGACGCCGGACGCGCTGCTGGAAGTGGATGACGGCGGCATGCTTGCCGGCGTTGGGGCAGGCGAGGGCGAGCGGCTGGGGCGCTGGGTACTGCCTGGCATGCCGAACCTGCATTCGCATGCATTCCAGCGTGCAATGGCGGGCCTGGCCGAACGCAAGGGCAAGAGCGATGACAGCTTCTGGACCTGGCGCGAAACGATGTATGCCTTCGCCGCGACTGTCGGGCCAGATGAACTGCAAGCCATCGCCGCCCAGCTCTACGTGGAAATGCTCAAGGCCGGCTACACGCAGGTGTGCGAGTTCCACTACCTGCACCACCAGCCCGATGGCACGCCGTATGCGCAGCCAGAGGCCATGTCACTAGCGTTGATCGAGGCCGCGCGCGAGGCGGGCATCGCGCTTACCTTGCTGCCGGTGCTGTATATGAGTGGTGGCTTCGATGGCCGCCCGCTGGCGCCGCGCCAGCGCCGCTTCGGCCACGATGTACCGTCCTACTTGCGACTGCTAGAAGCCCTGCGTGCGCACGAAAGCGATCGGCTGCGCGTAGGCATCGCACTGCATTCCCTGCGCGCCGTGCCGGAAGAGGCGTTGCGCCAGGTGCTTGCCAGCGATGCCGCCACGGCTTGCCCCATTCACATCCACATCGCCGAGCAGATTGGTGAGGTGCAAGATTGCCTCGCCACACGCGGTGCGCGACCGGTCGAATGGCTGTTCGACCATGCGGAGGTCGATGCGCGTTGGACGCTGGTGCATGCCACGCATCTGAGCGACAAGGAGATGGTGCAGATCGCGCGCAGCGGCGCGGTGGCGGGCCTGTGTCCCACCACCGAGGCGAATCTTGGCGATGGACTGTTTCCGTTGGCCGACTTTATCGATGCGAATGGCACGCTGGGCATCGGCTCCGATTCGCACATCTCCGTGTCGCCGGTCGAAGAACTACGCTGGCTGGAATACGGACAGCGCCTGTCCACACGGCATCGCAACATTGCTGCCCGCCATCAGGGAGACAGCGTGGGCGAGACACTGTGGCGCGCCGCGTTGCGTGGTGGTGCGACGGCGTCGGGCCTATCCATTGGCGAGCTGCGCGCATCCGCACGCGCGGACCTGCTCGTGCTCGATGATCGTGCGCCGCTACTCGCCGCGCGCGACGAACGTTCAGTGATCGACAGCTTTCTTTTCGCCGGCAACACGCCGTTGGTGCGTGACGTCATGGTGGGCGGCGAATGGGTGGTGCGTGGCTTCACGCATCGTGACGAAGACCGCATCGCGGCACGCTATCGCACGGTGCTGGAGAAGTTGTCGCCACGCTGATGTGGACCTATTTGGAAGTAGTTCGGCGAGAGGATATGCCTTATGCGAATTGAACTGGCTTTGTTGGAAGCACCTTTGATCGGCGGCCGTTGGGTCACCGTCCTTGTGTTTGACGCCATGGCCACCGATGGCCAGAAGGCGGCATTGTTGGAACAACTGGTGGAAGCGGCGAAGCAACAGATTGGTGTGACTGCGGAGTTGAATGTCCTCGGCTATAAGGAGGGTGACAAGCCCACCTACTACGGTGAAGAGGCGCTGGTCGCCTATCTGCAGAAGCACGGTGTGCCGCGCTGGACGCACCATATCGAGGTGTAGCGCACGCCCACTCGCGTGCGCTGAATGTCAGCGCGGCTACAGGTTAAAGACGTCTTGCAGAGGGATCGCGCTGACGATCGTGCAAGCTTCATGTCAGCATGAATGGATGCTGCGATTTGCATGAATCGCAGCCATCGCTTTCGGGTGTTTCCGTCATCGCCGTTTTGAGACCGGCGTTTTTCGGATCAAACCCACCCGAAGGAGAACGCCATGCGTCGACTCATGCTGATCGGACTCGGCCTTGCCGTTATGTCTGGCGTGACCCTGTCACTCACCGGTTGCATCGTGGTCGCACCACGCCCCTACGGCGCGCGCGTCTGGGTGCCTGCCTACTACGCACCGAGCGGCATTTACGTTTCCGGTCACTGGCGCTCGTGATGGGACGTCATGACGTCGCGGCGACGACCGTGCCTTGCGCGATGGCACACAAGGTTTCCGTGCCGTCGTCACCAACCGCGACAACGTCGCATAGGCAGACGGCCTGACGTTTGCCCTTGCCCTTGGCATGGGCCCGCGCAATCAGGTGTGTACCCACCGCGGGCCTCAGGTAGTTGATCTTGTATTCCGACGTCAGCGCATCACCGGCCAGCGCGAGCCCTCCCGCAAAGGTAATGGCGTTGTCCGCTAGATAGCTGATGACGCCGCCGTGCACGAAACCGTGCTGCTGTTTCAGGTGATCGACGATGCGCAGGGTTATCTCCGCATGGCCCGGACCACAGCTCGCCAGTTCCGCACCGATGTAGCGTGTGAACGGTTGGGCTTCGAATACCTGATGGGCGAAAGCCTGAAGATCGTCCATGGTGTGTTCCTTGGGTCTCGTCGAGCTATCGACTGGCAGCAATGTGCTGCCGAAGATGCTCGATAAAGGCGCGCAGTTTCGGCGGTACCTGCAAGCGACTCGGATAATAGAGATAGAACCCATCGAAGGGCGGTAGCCACTCGTCCAGCACGGATTCCAGTTGTCCCGTGGCCAGCGCGGCGCGCACCGAGGGCTCCACCATGTGCGTCAACGCCAGGCCGTCGACGGCCGCTCGTATCGCCATGCTCGGGTCGTTGGTGGTGATGGGGCCATCGACATCCAGCTCGAACCATTGCCCTTTGGATGCACCCGATGGGTGCGCGAACTCCCAGCGATAGATCGCGTTGCTGCTGAAGCGGAAACGCACGCAGTCGTGCGCGGCCAGATCCCGTGGATGCATGGGGCGACCGTGAGCGGCGAAGTAGGCCGGCGATCCGACCACCACGGCACGCTGCGGCCCGCCCAGCGGGATCGCCACCATGTCCCGCGCCAGCCGCTCGCCCAGGCGGATACCGGCGTCGAAACCCTCGGCGATCAGGTCGGTCAGGCGGTTCTCGACCTGGATGTCCAGCTTTACCTCCGGCCAGGCCCGCATAAAAGGGACGACACAAGGGGCGATAAGGTGGTCGAGCACCATCTGTGGCACAGCGATGCGCAGCGTGCCAGCGGGCCGGTCGCCATGCTGGCGCAGGGCATCGATGGCTTCGTCGATTTCGTTGAGGGCCGGCGAAATACGTTCCAGGAAGGCATGGCCGGCCTCGGTGAGCCCGACGCGGCGCGTGGTCCGGTGCAGCAGGCGCACGCCGACATGGTCCTCCAACTGGCGCAGCGTCTGGCTCAAGGCCGAGGCGGTGACCTCTAGCTCGGCGGCGGCGCGGGTGAAGCTCCCATGGCGGGCGATCAAGCGGAAGGCGCGCAGCGCGGAGGCGTGGTCGAGGGACATTAATTAGCCCTGCTTAATAAAGCATGCACACGATCCCGGTTTTTCTGGGTAATGGCAAGGCGCAGACTTCGTTCATCCGGTCCACCCCATTCATGTACAGGAGTTCGCCATGTCGCTTGATGCCTACTACACCCTCGGTCGTTCTGGCCTGCGCGTCAGCCGCCTTGCCCTGGGAACCATGACCTTCGGAGACAACTGGGGCTGGGGCGCCGCGGAAGATACCGCCCGCGCCATGTTTGACCGCTACGTGGCAGCGGGTGGCAACTTCTTCGACACCGCTGATCTGTACACCGAGGGCGCCAGCGAGGAACTGCTGGGCAAGTTTGTCGCCGATAGCGGCACCCGCGACCGCGTGGTGCTGTCCACCAAGTTCTCGTACAACGCCCAGCCCGGCAACCCGAATGCGGGTGGCAATGGTCGGAAGAACATCCTGCGCGCGGTAGAAGGTTCGCTGCGTCGCCTCCGCACCGACTATATCGACCTGTACATCCTGCACACCTGGGATCGCCTGACGCCAGCGGAAGAGGTGGTACGCACGCTCGACGACTTGGTACGCGCCGGCAAGATCCGCTACGCAGGCCTTTCCGATGTGCCGGCCTGGTACGCCTCGCGGGCGCAGACCTACGCTGAAGCCCACGCGCTGACGCCGCTGGTGAATCTGCAGTTGGAGTACTCGCTGATCGAGCGGCACATCGAGCATGAGTTCGTGCCCATGGCAGGCGAGCTGGGCATGGGCATCACGGCATGGAGCCCGATGGGCATGGGCCTGCTGTCGGGCAAGTACAAGCCGAGCGAAGCGGGTGGCGCGGGTGACGGCCGTCTGTCGAAGATCTCCGGCACGCCGGGCTTCGACCGCTTCACCGAGCGCAATTGGGCCATCGTGGCGGCGCTGGAAGAGGTCGCCGGCAAGATCGGCAAGCCGATGGCGCAAGTGACGCTGAACTGGGTGGCCACGCAGCCGGGCATCGCCTCGGTGATCATCGGTGCGACGAAGCTGGCGCAGCTGGACGACAACCTGTCCGCGCTGTCGTTCGAGATTCCCGCCGAGCTGCGTGCGCGACTTGACGAAGCCAGTGCGCTCGAGCCGGCCTTCCCGTACTGGTTCTTTGGCGACGTGCAGCAGTCACGCATCCACGGTGGTGTGGCGGTGGGCAGCAAGCCAGAAAGTTATGCGCCGCCGATCTACGTGCCGGCGCAACAGCAGGCTGGCTTCAAGAGCGATTGATCGTTCGCTGACTTGGGAAGCGCACCCTGTGCGCTTCTGGCAAGGGCGGGGGCCTGCCACGCACAGGGTGTGCTTCAAACTGAAATTCGGAAAAAGAACGGCGCCAGCATGCAGGCTGGCGCCGATGTTGTTGCGGGTACCGAAGCGATACCGTGGTTCTTATGACGTCGTCCGAAGTGTTACTGGGTCGAGGACGAGCCCGACACCGGGTGCTGGGCCTTGAATTGCTGCCACTGTTCGCGGCGGGCCTGCTGCTGAGCCTTGAGGGTGGCCAGCTGAGCCTGCTGGGCAGAGGTCAGGATGCCGTAGACCTGGGCGCGAATGGCAGCGCGCTGCTGCACGCGAGCCGTGGTGGCGGCGCCTTCGGCCTGGGCAAGGGCGGTAGCCGCAGCCTGGTAACCGGAAGCATTCGGGGCCATCTGCTCGAAGGCTTCACGCTGCTGGTGCAGCGCCTCACGCTGAGCCTTACCCTGCGAGAAAGCGGTCTGCATGATCTGCTTGATGCTGGCCTTCTGGGCGTCGGTCAGGTTGAGCTTGCCGTACTGCTCGAACCCGCCATGGCCATGTCCGTGGAAGCCGCCATGCGAGCCACCGTCCTGTGCGGACGCGATGGCGAACGGAGCGAGGGCAACAGCCGAAGCGAGCACCAGAGCGAGAGAGATGTTCTTACGCATGGGGTTTACCTGTGTCGTTGGGGGTTGGTCTTGCTTGGTGCCTATTTGACGACAGTGTTATGTGTATGTTCTTTGCGGGAAGGTAAAGAACGGTAAAGCCAGTGGAGCCAGGGATGCTCTGATCTATTCAATAGGGGTGGCATGATGCCCAGAAGGCGCGCTGGCAGCGGGACGTGGCGCCGCGCAGGCTGGCCGCCTGGGCAAGCCGCGCCCCGCTGCCAGCGCGCCTTCTGGGCATCACCCGAAGGGCCGACTCTGTTTGCCCGCAGCTCCGCGTCGCGCTGTCTCGACAGGCAGCCAGCCTGCCTTCGCCAGCGCAACACGCATCTGCGGGCAAACAGAATCGGTGACACCCTTATTGAATAGATCAGAGCACCCCCGTCCTTCGCACGGCTTGAATGACGGGCAGATACGTAGGGTCCACCCAGAAGACATGTCCAGAATTCTCATAGTCGACGACGATCGCGCCTTGGCCGGGCTGTTAGCGGAATACCTGCAGCGGGAAGGCTTTGTCGTGGACGTGGCGCATGACAGCGACGCTGGCTTGGCACAGCTTCATAACCCGTCCACTCGGCCGGATCTGTTGATCCTCGACGTGATGATGCCGGGCCGTGACGGCCTGGATACCTTGCGCGAAGTGCGTCTGAAGCACAGGCTGCCGGTGATCATGCTGTCCGCCAAGGGCGAGCCCGTCGACCGTGTGATTGGTCTGGAGCTTGGTGCGGACGATTACCTCACCAAACCCTGCCTGCCACGCGAGCTACTGGCCCGCGTGCGCGCCCAACTGCGCCGTAATGCGCCGGTCAATGCGAGCAGCATGCAAGTGGGTGTGTTGCGGCTGGAGCCGGCCGAGCGCCGGGCGTATGTCGGCGAGCAGGAACTCTCACTCACCGGTGCAGAATTCCAGTTGCTTTTGGCGCTCGCGCAACGCTCGGGTGAATTGGTGGACAAGTCCACGCTCACGCGCATGGCGTTGGGTCGCGAACTGGAGCGCTTCGATCGCAGCATTGACGTGCACGTGAGCCGCCTGCGTCACAAGTTGTCGGAGGCCTCGGCGCAGGCGCCGCGGATCGAATCGGTGCGTGGTGCCGGTTACAGCCTGGTGGCGGGGGCGGCGTGAGTCCATTCAAGAGCACTCTGTACTGGCGCGTGTTGATCAGCTTTTGCGCCGCCAACTTGTTGGCGCTGGGGTTGGGCATCTTCTTCACGCAGAGCTTCATCGAATTCAGCACGGCGGTAGAGATCAACTGGGTTGCCCTCGCCCAAGGCGCCGACCAAGCCTATGAAAGTGGTGGCTCGGCAGCATTGACCGATTGGTCGCGGCAACAGCGGCGCGAAGGCATCATCGACGCCACGCTTTACGAGAATGGACAAGCACTGGCGCCCATACGCCTCTCGCCAGCGGTGCAGGAATCGTTGCAGACCTGGCTGGAAGAGAAACGCGACGTGGTGCTGCAGCCGTGGCCCAACCTTTACTTGGCCGTGCAGCAGGTGCAGGGCAGCGACGGACAGGTCAGGCAACTGGTGGCGTTGAGCCGCACGCACTCGCGTCTCCGCCAGGGCACGCGGCAAACCATCTTCCTTGCTATCCAGGGTGGGTTCTCACTGCTGTTCATTGGCCTCGTCGGTTGGTGGGTTGCGCGGAGCGTGGCTAAGCCGGTGGAAGCGATCAGTCGCGCCACGCGGCGAATGGCTGCGGGCGAGTTGTCCGCGCGGGTCGAAGCGCCGGGACGCCGCGCGCCGGAGGAGCTCAACCAACTCGCCAACGATTTCGACGCCATGGCTGTACGCATCGAGGCGCTCGTCGCCCATGACCGCAGCGTGCTGCAGGATCTCTCCCACGAGTTGCGTTCACCGCTCGCGCGCCTGCATCTGATCCTGGATCTTGCCCAGCGCAGTGCAACGCCCGAAGAGGCGGCACGCTATTTCCTGCAGGCCGAGCAGGAGATCAGCCGGCTCGACAGCATGACCGGCGAAATGCTCGCGTTGTCGCGTCTGGAAGGCGGCATTCCCGGTGTGAACCGCGAGCCGGTGGACGTGGCCTCGCTGTTGCGCGAATGCATGCAGCGCGCAGAGTTGGAAGCACAGGCGCGAGGCATCACGCTTCAGTTGACCGATAGCGGGCCTGCGGTGATTTCCGGCAATGAACTGCTGCTGGAACGGGCGTTCGACAACCTCATCGGCAACGCGATCAAGTTCAGTCCCGAGGAGGGGCGTGTCGAGCTCGCGGTGCAGGCAGCGGCGGCCAAAGTCGATATTTTCATTCGCGATAACGGTCCTGGCGTGCCCGAAGCGGAGATGAGTTCGCTGTTCCGTCCGCTGTTTCGCGGCAGCAATGCTTCGCGCGCGGATGGTCATGGCCTGGGGCTAGCCATCGTGCAGCGCGTGGTAAAGGCGCATGGCGGCGATATCCACGCGGAGAACGGTGAGAGCGGCGGGCTCGTGGTGCGCATCCAGCTTCCCTTGGCGCCGGACGGGGCGGGCTAAGCCAGCGCGGCCAATTCATGGCCGCGTAGGTCACCGGTCTTCGAAAACGCCCTAACGTCTGCGACACTTAACGCTCTTGAACCATGGATCAACGTATGCGCTCCAACGCTGTCGCCGCGGTGGGACTGGCGCTGTGCGCAGCCTTGTTCTTCACCATGACCTACGTGCTCAACCGCAGCCTCGTCGCGGGTGGCGGGCATTGGGCGTGGGCGGTGATTCTGCGCTATCTCATCACCTTGCCGCTGCTCGCCGTCGCGTTGCCGTGGCAGGGTGGCCTTGGTGAGCTTCCCGCGGAACTCCGGCGCTACCCGCGCACCTGGTTGCTGTGGAGTGCTGTGGGTTTCGTGCTATTTGGCTTACCACTCACCTGGGCCGCCAATAGCGGACCTTCATGGCTGGTAGCGGGTAGCTTCCAGACCACCGTACTCGCGGGGCCATTGCTCGCGCCCTTCATCTACCGCGACGCGCGACGCCATCTGGCGTGGCGCAGTGTGGCGATCGGCGTGCTGATCGTGGCCGGCGTGTTCGCTTTGCAGTGGGGTCATGCGCAGGGCCAGCTAAGTGCCGCTGATTGGCTGGCGATAGGCGCGGTGGTGTTTTCCGCTTTCGCCTATCCGCTGGGCAATCGCATGGTGCTGCTGCATCTGGAGCAGAGCGGCACGCGCATCGGTGCTACCCAGCGCGTGTTCGGTATGACGTTATGCAGTTGGCCGCTCTGGCTGGTGCTTGCGGTGGTGACGTGGATAACGGTGGGGCCGCCGGGATGGCGCGAAATTCTGCTTGCCGGTGGAGTGGCGCTGTCTTCGGGCGTCATTGCCACCGTGCTGTTCTTCCGCGCCACCGACATGGTGCGCTCGGAGCCGACGGCGTTGGCGGCAGTGGAGGCGATGCAGGCCGCCGAGCTGCTGTTCGCCACGGTGATCGGCGCGGTCTTCCTTGGCGAAACTTGGCCGCATGGATTCTCCGCATTCGGTGCGGTGATGATCATAGTGGGCATCGCGCTGTTCGGTTGGGTTAGCGGGCGCTCCGCCGCGGGGCATGAGGAAGAAGTACGCACGTTGAGGACGGATCGCGGCGCCTAAGCAGCTGCGGCTTCGCGTAATGCATCAACAAAGTAAGGTGCCGCCCGTCGTCGATGGGCCTTTCGGAACTTGCCCCTTTGTATCGCCTCGGGTTAAACACCCTGTTTCCGCGCTCGCAAGAGCTGCCGGTTTTGGCTATCTGGGGAGAACAGCGTGCATCGACGTAGTGCTTGGATCATGGCCGGTGCTCTATGGGGCGCCACATGCGCAACGCATGCGCAGACACCGGTGACGCAGCAAGCGTTGCGCTGGAACGCGGACGCTTTGGGCAATCACCGCTATCTGATTCAGGTCGATGCCCCGGCCACGGCGGTGCATGTGCTGATTCCGTGGCGCCGTCGCGATGCGCATCCAGAGAACGTTGCCGTCATCGTGACTGCGCCTGACGGTTCCACGGTTGCCAACGTGCGACGTGGCCGTATCGACCAGGCCAGCGGTGAACTGGTGTTCCAGGCGGTGCAGGCCGGTACCTACGCGGTTTACTACCAGCCCTACGTGGGGAAGGGGCGCAGCAATTATCCGACCGTGACTTACGCTGAGCCCAAGGACACGGCGGACGCCGCATGGGCTGCCAAGCTGGGCGATGCCAAGCGGTGGTCGCGGCTTCCGCAGGCGAAGGTGCTGCGCTACGAAGCCGTGGACGACTTCGATGCGTATACCTCAATGGAGCGCACCGCGACACCCGCCGAATTGGATGCCTTGCTGGCGAAGCACGCGTCCGATGCGTTGCTGTTGTTCCCGGAGACTCGCGCAAACCCGATCCGCATGTTCGATACGTTGCCGGAGTCCTGGGCTGAACGCGGCCCGGGTGGCACGCTGAAGGACACAGCGCTGCGTGGCGAGTACCTGAGCTTTCAGGTTGGCGCATGGGCACCCCGCACAGCGGTGAGCAACCTGCGCGTGAGTTTCGGTGACCTTCGTAGCGACGACGGCTCGACTATCCCCTCCAGTGCGCTTACTTGCTTCAACCTTGGTGGCATCGGTTACGACAGCAAGCCGTTCACGGCACGCGTGGATGTGACGCAGGGGCGCGTACAGCCATTGTGGATGGGGCTGGACATCCCTGTGACCGCGAAGCCAGGCACGTATCGTGGGGAGGTTTCGGTAACGGCGGATGGTATGACGCCGCAATCGATTCCACTTGTGATCACCGTGGGCGAGGGCGAGGCCGTTGCCCACGGCGACGACGATCCGTTTAACTTGACCCGCCTGCGCTGGCTTAACTCCACGCTGGCGCAAGACGATTCGGTGGTGAAGCCTTTCACGCCGATTGCGGTGAAGGGCAATACGTTGGGCATCCTGGGCCGAGAGATCGCGCTCGATGCCAGCGGCCTGCCGGCGCAGATCACCAGTCGATTCGATGAACGTATGACCGCCTTCACCAGGCAGGGCAAAGCGCTGCTTAGCGCGCCCATTCGATTGACGGTGGAGGACGCTACCGGACGACATGCGCTGAGCGCGACGCAGGCTCCACAAATTCAGGTCGATGGCCCCGGCAAGGTGCATTGGCAGGTGGATGCGAATGCCGGATCGCTGCAGGGCGACGTGAAAGCCACCCTCGAAGCGGATGGCACGATGACCTATAGCATCGCGCTGACGGCGCGGCAGGACGTATCGCTTCAGGACGTCCGCCTGTCGATTCCGATGCAGCACGATGCGGCCCGATACCAATTGGGGCTCGGAAGGCAGGGCGACGAAGCGCCTGCCGATTTCAGTTGGAAATGGCAGGTCAAGAACAACCAGGATGGCGCGTGGATTGGTTCGGTGAATGCGGGCCTGGAATTCCACTTGCGCGACGAAAATTATAGGCGCCCGCTGAATACGAACTTCTACCAGCAACAGCCGCTGCGCATGCCCACATCGTGGGACAACAATGGGCAGGGTGGAATACGGCTGCACAGCGAGGCGAAGGACTATCTGGCTGAAGCCTACAGCGGCCCCCGCCAGATGAAAGCCGGCGAAACGCTGCACTATGACATCGTCATGCGCGTCACGCCGTTCAAGACGATCGATCCGTCTAAGCACTTCGCGGAGCGCTTCTTCCACAAGTATGGTGACCTCGACGCGATCAAGGCCGACGGCGCGAACGTGGTGAACATCCACCATGCCACGCCGATCAACCCGTGGATCAACTATCCGTTCCTGGAACCTGGCGCGATGCGCGCTTATATCGATGCCGCGCACCAACGCGGCATGCGCGTGAAGATCTACGACACCGTGCGCGAACTTTCCGACCGCGCGCCTGAGTTGCCCATGCTCGAAAGCCTGGGCCATGAGGTGATCAGCGCGGGTAAGGGCGGCGGCTTCTCGTGGCTGCAAGAGCACCTCGATGGCGACTACATCGCCGCGTGGCATGTGCCGGAGAATCGCGATGCCGCGATCATCAACGCCGGCCAGAGCCGTTGGCATAACTACTACATCGAGGGGTTGGACTGGCTCGCGCGCAACATGGGCATCGATGGCCTGTACCTGGATGACGTCGCGTATGACCGCACGACCATGAAGCGCGTGCGCAAGGTGCTGCAGGCGCGCCGGCCCGATCCGCTGATCGACCTGCATTCGGCCAGCCAGTACAACCCGCGCGACGGCTACATCAACAGTGCGCTGCTGTACATGGAACTGTTCCCGTATATCGACCGGCTGTGGTTCGGCGAGGAATTCGACTACGAGAAAACGTCGCCTACGTACTGGCTCACCGAGATCTCCGGCATTCCCTATGGGTTGATGGGCGAGATGCTGCAGAACGACGGCAACCCGTGGCGCGGCATGTTGTTCGGCATGACGAGCCGGCTGGGCTGGTCGGAGGGTAGCGACCCGCGCGGCTTGTGGAAAGTGTGGGACGCGTTCGGCATCGAGCAGGCGGACATGGTCGGCTGGTGGGTGCACGACACGCCGGTCAAAACAAACCGTGATGACGTGCTGGCCACCAGTTATGTGCGCAAGGGCAAGAAGACGCTTATCGCTGTCGCGTCGTGGGCACCACAGAAGGTGGACATCAAGTTGATGGTGGACTGGAAAGCCTTGGGGTTATCGCCGACACGCGTGACGTTGACGGCGCCTCAAGTCACCGGCTTCCAGCCACAGGCAACGTTCAAGGTAGGGGAGGCGATTCCCGTGGAGCCCGGCAAGGGCTGGTTGATCGTGGCGGAGTGATGCTCATGCGCGTGCATCGGAAGGGTGTGACGGCATGCCTGCTGGCGGGCCTGATGGGTTTGGTATCGATGGTGCACGCAGCAGATAGTGTCGCAACGCCACCGGTGAAGCTCGTCCTGAATGCTCCGGCGTTCGCCCCGGAGCAGATCAACGTCACCGTGTACCTACCACCGGGTTACGCGGTGTCTGATGCTCGCTATCCCGTGCTTTACGCAAACGACGGGCAGGACATGGACGCCGTGGGTCTGCGGGACACCTTGGCCACGCTTTACGCGCAGCACGCTATCCGGCCGGTCATCGTGGTGGCCGTAGATATGCTCAAGGATCGCGCTTCCGGATATGGATTGTTCGATCTTGCACGGCGGCGCAGTGTGGTCGGTGGCTCCCGTATCGGCCCCATCGGCACACGGGCCTATGACTACTCGGCGTGGGTGGTAAACGAGTTGGTGCCGTATGTCGACACGCACTACCGCACGCAGGCTTCCGCACAAGGTCGCACCATGCTGGGTTGGTCGCTCGGCGCACTCCAAGCGTTCTGCCTCGGTTGGGAGTACCCGGACGTCTTTGGACAGGTCGGGGCGTTCTCACCCTCGTTCTGGCTGGCGACTGATCGCAGCGATGCGCGTGCGGTGGAGAGCACTCGCCTGGCGCAGGCGATGGTGGCGCGCAGCAGGGCGCGCAAGCCGGTGCGTTTCTGGTTCGCGGTGGGTGGCCGTGAGGAAACCAACGACCGAAACCACAACGGCGTTATCGATGCCGTCGAGGATCTGCAAGACCTGATCACCGGCTTCACCGCGTCCGATGGCACGCATCAGGGTGGCCTGCGTGACCTGGGCTATACCGTCGACATGGACTACGCGACGCATCCGGAACGGGCGGACGATGTCGCATACGATCTGTTCCCCGACGGCGAGCACAACCAGGCGACATGGAAGCGCATGCTGCCGGTGTTCCTCACCTGGGCCTATGCAGTGGAACCCGCGACGCAGCCCCGGTAAGGCGGGGTGTTCAGCCAGCGACAGCAGTGAGCGAAGCATGCGCAACCACGCAATTGCGTCCGTGCGTTTTGGCTTGATAGAGCGCGGCATCGGCGCGACCGATGAGATCGTCCACCGTATCCGTGGGGCCGAGCAAGCTCGACACGCCCATGCTGACGGTGGTCTGCAAGGTGTTGCCACGGGCGTGAACCTGCAGGACGTCGATGCAGTGACGAATGCGCTCAGCCACCGCCATCGCATTCTCCTGCGTGGTGCCTGGCAAGATCGCCACGAATTCTTCGCCACCGTAGCGGCCAAGGCTGTCCGAAGGGCGCAATTCATCCGTGATGGCTTCAGCCACAGCACGCAGGCAAGCATCACCGGTCGGGTGACCATAGCGATCGTTGACCGACTTGAAGTGATCCATGTCGAGAAAAATCAGCGCTAACGGTTGATGCTGCGTGCGTGCCAGTGCGACGGCATCATGCAGGCGCCTGACCAGCGCCCGACGATTGAGCACGCCAGTCAATGCATCGTGGTCGGCCAGGTGGTGCGCCATGTCGCGTTCGCGGCGCGTCCGCAGGGATAGGTCGGCCAACCCTACCGTCATCACCACGCAGCAGAACGCCATCGCCGTGGGCAGGCCATATTCCAGCCAGGAAGGTAGATCCAGCGACAGCAGTACCTGGCCCAGGCGCAAGATATTCAGCAACACCTGCGGCAGCCATGCGATCAGGAAGATACGCGCCGGCTGCCCACCGCGGATCACCGCCAGGATCACCGCTGCGAGTGCCCACAGCAGGGAGGTGGTGTACCAAAGGTTGTACACGCTCGCAGGCAGATTCATCCGCTCGGCGAACGGAAAGCACAGGAGCAGGGCAATGCCCAGATAGGGCCAGCGCATAGCGCCCAGCACACGTGCCGCGCGCGGCGTGATCGTGCGCAGGTCGCAGAACTCGATGATGAAAGAGAACAGCAGCGGCGCGCCGAGCACGACGAGCAACCACAACGCATGTGTGCCCAGCGGCACTAGCAGCCACCCGCCGGGCAGCTCGTACGCCTCGCCGCTCATCAGCAACTGCGCCATCCATTGCAGGCTGGTATAGCCGAAGAAGTAGAGCAGCACGCGGTCGCGTAACACCAGCCAAAGGCAGAGCGCGGCCAGCAGCATGGTGAACTGCACGCTGGAAAGTAGCGTCACCAGGCGGACATGGTTCAGGTCCTGGGCCTGGTACGTCGCCAGGTCGGTGATATCGACGCGAATCTGCCGAGTGAAGTTGTCCGCAGCGATACGTACATAGACGGACTCACCGGCGCGTAGATCGTGTGGCAATACCAAGGCCAGATGATGGCGGGAGAAACGGGCTGGCTTGCCGCTCTGCGCAAACCAGAGCTCGTGCGGGCGATAGTCCGGCGGGGCGTACACCGTGATGGGTATGTAGGCTGCACCCGTAAAACTGAGCACGGGGGCGCTCTCTTCCTGCCAGTCGCGGTCGATGGTCAGCCGATACCAGCGCTGCGCCTCAACGGCGTTGGGCGTATGGGGCGACGTGCTAGGCACGAAGTTGGCATCCATGCCGCCATGGACGACCTGCGTGGGTGAGGGCGCCGACACGACGGGTGCCAGTGCCGAGACCTGCAGTGCAGGAAGGCGCGACGGTACAGGTGCTGCCTCCACGGTCAGCACGGACAACATGGCGCACACCCACGCGACGAGAACCACTACGGGTCCGCGAAAAGGCATATCCCCCCCTTTTTTGATCCACCGGTCCCCTGTTACCGGCTTGCAGGGTTGTCCTCTCCCGAGACGCTCCCCGCTGGGCCCTTATGTATCACGTCCGCCTTGTGACATGCGCTTTGTGTCAGCCCCGGGCAGCCACGCTGAATGAGGTGCTCGGGGTCAGTGCCGCGGGTCGAACACCATCGCGGCAAGTCTTATGCTTACGCCCCTGCAGTATCGAGGCGGCAGCAACATGGCAAGGCGGGAAAGCGTGGAACCGGTGGCCCGGGCAGGACATCGGCCGGAGGCCGGCGAACTTGAGTCGCACGATTTCATCCGCCACGGCACGCCAGTATTCCGACGTACCAACCTGGCTCTGTTCGCCGCTGGCCTGGCCACGTTCGGCCTGCTGTATTGCACCCAACCGCTGATGCCCGAGTTCAGCAAGGACTATGGGGTCAGCGCAGCCACCGCAGCGCTGTCGCTATCACTCACTACGGGCGTGCTGGCCTTTGCCATGCTGTTTGCCGGTGGCGTGTCGGATGCCTGGGGACGCAAGTCCGTGATGACGGCATCGCTGGTGTCTTCCGCGTTGCTGGTTTTGCTGACGGCGCTGGTGCCGGACTGGAACATGCTGCTGGTCCTGCGTGCATTGCTTGGGCTGACGCTGAGCGGCTTGCCCGCCGTGGCCATGACGTATCTCAGCGAAGAGATGCACCCCGAATCCATAGGCCTGGGTATGGGGTTGTACATCAGCGGCAACGCCATCGGCGGCATGGGCGGGCGCCTGGTGGCGGGCGTGCTGGCCGAGTTCGTCGGCTGGCGCATCGGTGTTGCCACGGTGGGCGTGATCGGCTTGCTTTCAGGCCTGGTGTTCTGGCGCATCCTGCCGCCTTCGCGACACCACGTTCGCCAGCCCTTGCACGTCGGCGCGTTGATGGGGCGCTTCGCCGCGACCTTTCGCGATGCCGGCCTACCGTGGCTGTTCGTGGAAGGCTTCCTGCTGCTGGGCGCGTTCGTCACGGTCTACAACTACATCGGTTATCGCCTGCTCGCGCCGCCGTATGGGCTGAACCAGGCCGTGGTGGGCGCGATCTTCAGCGTGTATCTGATCGGTACGTTCAGTTCCGCGTGGATGGGTCATCTCGCCGGCAAGCTGGGGCGGCGCAAAGTGCTGTGGACGGCCTTCGCGCTGATGCTGGTGGGTCTCGCATTCACTGCCACCAAGCCGTTGGCGTTGATCGTGCTCGGCATCGTCGCCGTGACGTTCGGTTTCTTCGGCGGGCATTCCGTCGCCAGCAGTTGGGTCGGTCGACGCGCAGGCAACAACAAGGCGCAGGCCTCGTCGCTCTATCTGTTCTCGTACTACATGGGCTCCAGCATCGCAGGTGCCAGCGGTGGCTTGTTCTACGCATCGCATGGTTGGAACGGCGTAGCCATTTTCGTCGGCGCATTGATCGTCGCCGGCCTGTTGATCGCCTTGCGCCTGTATCGCCTGCCGCCGTTGGTGAGCCCTTCGCGGCCGGAAACCGAACCCCCGATTCCCCAGTGAGGCACGCTATGAAAATCGATGCGCTTGACCATCTCGTACTGACGGTAGCCGACGTGGCTGTCACCTGCACGTTCTACACACGCGTACTCGGTATGGAAGAGGTGACGTTCGGCGCGGGGCGCAAGGCGCTGTCGTTCGGCGCGCAAAAGATCAACCTTCACCAGCATGGCAAGGAGTTCGAGCCGAAGGCGCAACATCCCACACCGGGCTCGGCGGACCTTTGTCTGCTGACGTCGTCGGCACCGACCGATGTGATCGAGCACCTCAAGCAGCAGGGCGTAGTGATCGAAGAAGGGCCGGTGCGGCGGACGGGCGCGCGTGGGCCGATTGATTCAGTGTATTTCCGCGACCCCGACGGCAACTTGATCGAAGTGAGCCGTTACGCGGATTGAGCGCTGCGGTGGGAACGCGTTGCACGCTCCCACCGTAGTTTGCTGACGATTTACTGCGCTTCCGGCTTGAGCATGCTCTTCACGGCGTTGTAGTCGCCATCGTTCGCGACAGGCTGAACGTCGAGCAGATGCGTCATCAACGGATAGACGTCGACGTTCGGGAACGACGGTACCTGCAAGCCCTGTCGGAACGCAGGGCCGTGCGCCACGAACAGTGCCCGCATCTCCGGCGCGGCGTTGTCGTAGCCATGCTCGCCCAGCGTAGGCTTCTTTTTCTTCGCCACGTAATCGCTGGTGGAAACGCGCCAGCCCACGTCGGCAAGGCACAGCAGCTGCGGCACGCGCGGGTTGCTGCCGTAGGCGAGGCGTGCCGGCACGCGGGTCTTGTCCCAGCACGTCATGTGCTTCTGCGGCTTTTCCAGCGTGGCTTCGATCTTGGCGAAATCGAAACCGGGCTTCGGGTTGAAGCCAGCAAGTACGCCCATGCTCACCACGTCCACTTGTTTGAGCGGAATGAGCTTGTCCGCCATGACCATGTTGTGCGCCGGCGTACTGGCCATGCCATGGTCCGCGACCACGATGATGTTGATGTGATCGAGCAGTCCACGCTGCACCAGGCCCTTGACCAGTCGGGCAAGCGCGGCATCGGTATGGGTGATGGCGTCGTTGACCTGCGGCGTGTCCGGGCCGTAGGTATGGCCGGCATGATCCACTTCATCGAAGTACAAGGTGAGGAACATCGGGCGTTCGCTCGCCGGCAGGTCGAGCCACGACAGCACCTGATCGACGCGCTGGTTCGGCGTCACGTCGCCGTCGTAGGGCTTCCAGAAGTTGGGATGCTCGCCATGGATGTCCGCTTCGGAGCCAGGCCAGAACATGGTGGCGCTTTTCATGCCTTGCTTCTGCACGGTTTCCCACAGCGGCGTGCCTTCATTCCACCAGCGGCCGTTGCTGACGGCGTCGCGGTTGCTCAACGAAAACTTGCCGAGTACCGGGTCGGTCATCGTGTTGTTGACGATACCGTGGTGATCCGGACGCAGACCGGTGACCAGGGTGTAGTGATTCGGGAAGGTCAGCGAAGGGAACGACGGCTGCATGCCATCGGCCGCGCGCACACCGCCATCCGCCAGCGTCTGCAGTGTTGGGCTGAGTCCACGCGCAATGTAGTCCGCGCGATAGCCGTCGATCGAAATCAGCAGCAGGGGCATGGGCGCCGGCTTTACGGCGACCTGCGCCGGTGGCGTGTTGGCTGGCGGGTTGTGCGTGGTGGCGCAGCCTGCGCCAAGCGCGATCAGCGAGCAAAGCAGCGGGCGAAACAGGATCTTCATACGGAAGGCTTTAATATCGATACAAAGCCCGTATGATCGCCCAGGCGTATGACCATTACACGTCTTTTCTTTTACGCGACTTTAGCCACTTGCCCGCTATGGGGAGGTGCGGCGTCGGCTCATCCGACGCTGGATGGCCTGCCTGCTGCCGCCTCAAGTGCAAGCACACCGGCAGCGCTCGCGCCGAAGGCATCGACGCTTCACGCGCAGCCGCCTTCGCCACATGGCAAATCGAAAACCGCTCCCGCAACGAAGGTCGTCAAGGGCGCGGCGGCCCGGCAGGCGTCGACGGCGGGTGCGTATTCGCTTTCGCACCAACCCCATCAACTTGATTCGTACCAGAAAGCCGTGACGCCACCGCCGGTGACGACGGACCGCTGAACCGACCTGTTTGTGGCCGAGGTACCGTTGTTTAGTGCGCGAGGCCCCGTACCGGCACGCCGAACAGATCGCCCTCGATCGTTCGACTTTCCAGCGACAGCAAGAACTGCTTGGTCGGCAGTCCGCCACCAAAGCCCGTCAGGCTGCCGTTGGCGCCGATCACGCGATGGCAGGGCAGAACGATGGGCAGCGGATTCCTGCCGTTGGCTGCACCGACCGCGCGCATGGCGAGGGGCTGCTTGATGCGGCGCGCCAACTCGCCGTAACTGATGGTGGTGCCGAAGGGAATACGCGACAGCTCCCACCACACCTGCACTTGGAATGGTGTGCCGAGTGGATGCAATGGCAGGTCGAAGTGCTGGCGTTCGCCCGCGAAATACTCGTCCAGTTGCTGCCTGGCCAGCGCCAGCGGTTTGCTTGCGCGAATCCAATCCGCGTGCGGTGAACGCTGGTGGCGGCCAGTGGAAAACCACACCTCGCGCAATCCCACCTCATCGGCAACCAAGCGCAGTAGGCCGATGGGCGTCTGCATTTCGTCATACCAGATTGTTTCGTTGGACATCACGCCACCTTCTTGTTCGATGCTTGCGCTGCATCGGTCGCGCTGCGCCACAGATACATGACAGAGTACGCGCGCCATGGGCGCCAGTTCTCGGCCAGTGAGGTCAGCGCTTTTGTCGACAGCTCCGGACCGTTGCCTGCGGCCACACGCCGAAGGATCAGATCCGCGGCAGGGAAAGCATCCGGATGGCTGAGTGCGCGCATGGCCATGTAATGCGCCGTCCATTCGCCAATGCCGGGGAGGGCGACCCATCGCTCGACGAACTCCTCGAGAGGTTGTTCGCTGCGGAAATCGATGCGCCCATCCAGCAGGGCCTGTGCCATGCCCCGTACGGTCGCCGCGCGCGCCGTGATGAGGCCGATGGAGCGAAGATCCGCGTCAACCAGCAGCTCGGGGCCGGGAAACAGGCGCTGTAGTTCTGGCACGGGAGATATCACCGGCGTGCCGAACTTTTGCACGATACGCGTCGCCAGCGTTCGCGCGGCGGCCACGCTGACCTGCTGGCCGAGGATGGCGCGTACGGCGATCTCGAATCCGTCCCAGCCTCCGGGTAGGCGCAGTCCCGGACGCTTACGCAGCATGGGGCGTAGTACCGCGCTTTCCTTCAGTACGTCGCCAATCGATTGTGGACTGGCATCCAGGTCGAACATGCGGCGCAGCTTGTTGACCACGCCGAGCATCTGTGCCGGTTGCGGGCAGTGCAGCTCCAATCGCAACGCGTGTTCGCGGCCGGGCCATTCACTCAGGCGCAGCCAACCCGGCGCTTCCGGTGTGCCGAACACGCGGGAGTAACTGTGTTCATCGACGTGCTCGACGCCGGGCAGGGCGCGACCGCGCAGGAACGCCAAGATGGCCTCGAAGTCATAAGGCGGGCGGTAGCCGAGTCGCAAGGTAATCGCGTCGCCTGTCGCCGTGGTCGGATGGCGACGCAAGTCGCGCGGGGCCATCCGGTTGGATTGCAGGAATGCCGCGTTGAAGCGACGTAGGCTGCCGAAGCCGGAGGCCAACGCGACCTCCGTAACCGGCATCGTCGTTTCCGTCAGCAACTGCTTCGCGAACAACAGGCGTCGCGTGGTGTGCACGCTGATCGGTGGTGCGCCTAGGCGTTCCACAAACAGGCGACGTAGTTGCCGCGAACCCAGGCCGACGCGTTCGGCCATGGCTTCCACCGAGCATTCGTCGAATGCGCCGCTATCCATCAGCTTCAGCGTGCGCGCGATCACGTGGTCACCGCGTTGCCATGCATCGTTGCCCGGCGACAGTTCGGGGCGGCAGCGCAGGCAAGGCCGGAAACCGGCCGCTTCTGCCGCAGCCGCGCTGCCGTAGTAGCGCACGTTCTGCGGTTTCGGCGGCGGCGCGGGGCATACCGGGCGGCAGTAGATGCGCGTGCTGGTGACAGCGGTGAAAAACAGCCCGTCGAAGCGCGCATCGCGGCTCAACCGCGCCTGCTCGCAGGTGTGGGTGTCGAGTGGCGTGTCATGTCGGTCGGTCATGCACGCAGGCTAGCACCGCCCCTGCCGCATGACTCGCCGTTTTCGGACATCAATGGCGGATTGCCTCCAGGGCGTTTATTTCACCGGTGCCATCAGGTGCTCGTAGGGCGTACCGGCCCACATGACATACGGCGCACTGGTATCCGGATCCACGTTCTTCGGATAGTTGTCGTAGAACGCCGGATCGGCGCCGACCACCATCACGTGCGCTCCGGTTCGAATCCAGTGGTTGCCTGTCGCGGGGCCGCTTGCATAAGGGTCGGTGTTGCTCGCGTCCGTTCCGCCTTCGAGCATATACATCAGGCCGACTTTCCCCGCCGGTGGTGGTTTGTGGGCCATATAAGCCGCTACCCATTCCCAGGCGTTCTTGTCCATGCACATGGGGTCCGGGCCAGGTGTGGCAGGGTTGTCCGGCATGCAGGTGAAGCCGTTCTTGCCCTGGCGCAGCGTGCGCATCTTTCCCTGGGCATCCACCGCGACAATGGTCGCGTCTTTCGCCACGCCAGGCGGCGCGGCGCGCATCGCACTGGCGATGAGTTCCTGGTCGGAGGGAGTGCCTTTTTCGGCAGCGGTTGCGCCAGCGGTGGCTAGCAAGGCCAGCGTCAGCATGGCGGCGGGGTAATTCGCGTTCATAGTGGCCTCCACGAGATCGCGTGACGGCCGAGCCTGAATACCCCAAGCCAGAGTCTGTGCTTGCCCCGGGGTGACCTTCAATCGACCAGAAGGCTTAACGCACGGGCATCTCGCGTGTTTTGCCGCAGTGCGGTTTGCGGGCGTCGCCGGGGCTGGTCACAATCGACATTTCCCCACTGGCTGTGACGCTTCCCATGAACGCTCCCACCCGAATCGACACCACCCGCACCATCCGCGCGCCGCGCGGTTCCGAGCTGAGCTGCAAGAGCTGGCTCACCGAGGCGCCGTTCCGCATGCTGCAGAACAACCTCGATCCAGAGGTGGCCGAGAACCCGGCGGAGCTGGTGGTTTATGGCGGCATTGGCCGCGCTGCACGCAACTGGGAGTGCTTCGATGCCATTTTGCGCGCGCTGCGCGAACTCAACGACAACGAGACGCTGCTGATCCAGTCGGGCAAGCCGGTGGGCGTGTTTCCGACTCATCCGGATGCGCCGCGCGTGTTGCTGGCCAATTCCAATCTGGTGCCGGCATGGGCGAACTGGGAGCATTTCAACGAGCTCGATAAGAAGGGCTTGATGATGTACGGCCAGATGACGGCCGGCTCGTGGATCTATATCGGTTCGCAGGGCATTGTGCAGGGCACTTACGAGACGTTTGTGGAAATGGGGCGCCAGCATTACGGCGGCAGCCTCAAGGGCAAGTGGATACTCACCGCGGGCCTGGGCGGCATGGGCGGCGCGCAGCCGCTGGCGGCCACGTTGGCGGGCGCATGTTCGCTCAATATCGAATGCCAGCAGAAGAGCATCGATTTCCGCTTGAAGACGCGTTACGTCGATGAGCAGGCGACCGATCTGGACGATGCACTCGCGCGCATTGCCAAGTACACCGCTGCAGGCGAAGCGAAGTCGATTGCGTTGCTTGGCAACGCGGCGGACGTGTTGCCGGAACTCGTGCGTCGTGGCGTGCGTCCGGATGCGGTCACCGATCAGACCAGCGCGCATGACCCGGTGAATGGCTACCTGCCGCAGGGCTGGACGGTGGAGCAGTGGTTCGAGCGCCGCAAGAGCGATCCGACTGGCACCGCGAAGGCGGCCAAGCAGTCCATGAAGAAGCACGTGGAAGCGATGCTTGCGTTCCATGCGCAAGGCATCCCCACGTTCGACTACGGCAACAACATTCGCCAGATGGCGAAGGACGAGGGCCTGGAGAACGCGTTTGCCTTCCCCGGTTTCGTGCCTGCCTTCGTGCGTCCGCTGTTCTGCCGTGGCGTGGGTCCGTTCCGCTGGGTGGCGCTGTCGGGTGATCCGGAGGACATCTACAAGACCGACCAGAAAGTGAAGGAGCTGATTCCGGATGATCCGCACCTGCATCGCTGGCTGGACATGGCAAAGGAACGCATCAGCTTCCAGGGCTTGCCGGCGCGCATCTGCTGGGTCGGCCTGGGCCTGCGCCATAAGCTGGGCCTGGCGTTCAACGAGATGGTGCGCAAGGGCGAGCTGAAGGCACCGGTGGTGATCGGTCGTGATCATCTCGACTCCGGTTCCGTTGCCAGCCCGAATCGCGAAACCGAAGCGATGCGCGACGGTTCGGACGCTGTGAGCGACTGGCCGCTGCTCAACGCCATGCTCAACGTCGCTGGCGGCGCAACATGGGTATCTCTGCATCATGGCGGCGGCGTAGGCATGGGCTATTCGCAGCATTCGGGCGTGGTGGTCGTGTGTGACGGCACTGAGGCGGCGGACAAGCGCATCGCACGTGTGCTGTGGAACGATCCGGGCACCGGCGTGATGCGTCATGCCGACGCTGGTTACGAGATCGCCATCGAATGCGCGAAGGAGCAAGGTCTCAACTTGCCCATGCTCTGATCGGGTGATGGTGCCTTGCGCGTGGCGCAGGGCACCGCCCGGGGTTGTCCGCGCGCGGGCAGGGACTTGCCCCCGATTTGCCACGGTCGGCTGCCAGAGTGTCCGGCGACAAACCTGACGACAAGGGCTTTCCATGGCTTTCCCATACGTGCGTCGCACGCTCGCTGCGGCGGTTTTGGCACTGGCATGCGCGGGTGCATCGCATGCGCTTTCCGCGCCGGAACAAACCGCGCCGGCCAGTACGAACGAAACGCTGCAGCACTCGCTTGAAGCGCTCGCTCAACGCGCTCACCCCGGTGTGCTTGGCATCGCGGTGCTGGATCTGAATTCCGGTGCTTCCGCACGCGTCAACGCTGATCAAGCCTTTCCGATGATGAGCGTGTTCAAGGCACCGGTGGCGGCGGCCGTGTTGTCGCACGTCGACAGTGGAACGTTGTCGTTGCAGCAACCGGTGACGATCACGCGCGACCAGGTAATGGGCGGCTCGGCCATTCCTTCCATTGGCGCGAATTTCCGCGGCGAGCGCATGACCTTCACTGTCGAGCAGTTGCTGAAGGCGGCGGTGAGCGAAAGCGATAACACCGCGGTGAACGCATTGATCCGCACGCTCGGCGGCCCGTCGGTGGTCACGGACTATCTGCGCGCGCACGGCATCGATGGCATGCGCATCGATATCGACGAGGCCATCGTGTCCCAAGTGTTCGATGGCCTGCGGCCGGGAGAGAAAGAGCCGTTCGATGAAAGCCATGCCGCCGCTAAAGAGCGTTACGAGCACGGCTATCAGGCCTTCCTGGCCGATCCGCGCAATCGCTCCACGCCAGATGCTGCCATTGTCTTTCTGCACAAGCTGGTCGGGCGCGAGTTGCTGTCGCCGGCATCGACGCAGCGTCTGCTCGCGTTGATGGAGGCGCAGACCATTCCCAATCGCCTGCGTGCGGGGCTGCCACAAGGTGTGCGGCTTGCCGACAAGACGGGCTCCTCGGGATCACTGGGTGAACGTCGGGCGGCTTACAACGACATCGGCATCGTCACCTGGCCAGACGGCCACCGTGTACTGGTTGCGGCTTTCCTGCTCGACTCGCCGGGGTCAGATAAGGCACGCGATGCCCTGTATGCCGATATAGCGCGCAGCGTGGTGGCCGTGACTCATCCCTGAGTCCGGCAGTGGTGCCCCGCTGGGGCCGGGCGCATGATGTCGCCACATCCAATACGGAGGTGCGACATGTCCGTCGAGCTCAAGATGTTGGGATGGTCGACCGCGCTGGGGCTGGTCTATTTGCTGTTCGCCACGCTGCTGTCGCTGATGCAGCGTGGCATGGCCTGGAACGCAGGCAACCGGGATGAGCTAATCCCGCTGACCGGCCTGGCCGCGCGAGCGGACCGGGCGAGCCGGAATTTCCTCGAGACCTTTGTGTTTTTTGCCGCTGCCGTGCTGGTGGTCGTGTTGGGGCAGTGCACCAACACCCAGACGGCACTCGGAGCCCAACTCTATTTCTGGGCCCGCGTTATCTACCTGCCGGTCTATGCGATCGGCATTCCCTACCTACGGACC
The DNA here is from genome assembly GCF_002878475.1 of Dyella sp. AD56. Classification (NCBI taxonomy): domain Bacteria; kingdom Pseudomonadati; phylum Pseudomonadota; class Gammaproteobacteria; order Lysobacterales; family Rhodanobacteraceae; genus Dyella; species Dyella sp. AD56. The sequence continues at coordinate 163,140 of NZ_NRDP01000030.1, read as the reverse complement.
CTGGTCTGGGCCGCCTCGGTGGTGGGGATCGTGATGGTGCTGTCGGGCGTGTTCTGTACGCGCTGAGTCGCCATGCCTGCGACCCTGCCGTTACGTGACGTCAACGTGAAAACTTGGCCACTGGCAGGGGGCCTGGTCTGCTGTGGGCGTCAAAAGATTGGCGTTCGTCGATTTTTTGGCGCTATTTTTCCGCCGATCTTGCGTTGCAGGTCAGCGCGGTGTTCTTAATTTTTCAATGTTCATCAATGGGTTAAGTGGCTTCAGTAGCGCGACCAAAAAGGGGCGTTCGCAAGCTCTCCAAGGCGTGACCACTATGCAGGTCCGGCGCAACACGCGTCGGGCCGCCGGCAGGGTCTGGCGGTATTCCCTGATTGATGACTGGAGAAATTGCATGAACACCAACACTGTACGCACCGGCTCGCTGACCGAACTGTCCAGCTACCCCAAATGGGCGCGCGACATGATTGAAGCCTGCGAACCTGCCCGCCGGAGCGTTCGCGACCACGTGATGTGGGACATGATGAGCGCTGGCAGCATTGATCCGCAGACCATGCGCAACTTCATGGTCGGTACCTGGTCGCTGATCGAGCGCTTCCCGTCCTTCATGGCGCTGAGCCTGCTTAAGACGCGATACGGAAGGAGCGCTGGCGACAACATGGCACGACGTTGGCTGGTACGTAATATCCGCGTGGAACAGAACCATGCGGAGTATTGGCTGGATTGGGCCGAAGGCGCCGGCGTGCCGCGTGAAGACGTTCTTGACGGTATGCCGCCGCGTGGCACCCAGACGGCCGCTGACTGGTGCTACGACGTATGTGGCCGCGACAGCCTCGCGGCGGGTATCGCCGCCACCAACTACGCCATCGAGGGCGTCACCGGCGAATGGTCCCAGAAGGTGTACGACAGCGTGGCCTACGCCAACAGCCTGCCGGAGACCGGGCGCAAGGCCACCCTGCGTTGGCTTCAGCTACACGCGGCCTATGACGATACTCATCCGTGGGAGGCGCTGGAAATTGTCTGCACCCTTATGGGCAGCCAGCCCGCCCCCGAAGAAGTGGAGCATGTGCGGGAATGCATCGAGCGTAGCTATGTAAGCTTGCACTACGGCCTCGAACGCTGCCTGATGCGGCACGCGGTGGGCGAGGTGGAAGAGCAGGCGGCGTAACGGAATCTCGTCGTCGACAGAATGGCGGGACGAGATGTAGCTTTACTAGGTGGTCGTGTAAAAGGACGCCATGGATTTGATCCGTAGCACCTCGCCAAGACCGCTGTCCCGTCGCTTGAGGCCATTGGCCTACGGGCTGGTGGCCGTTATCGGCTTGATTCTCATACTTACCTGGGGAGCACTCCAGGTCCAGGTCACTCTCGCCGGTTTCCTCAACGGCGAGAGTGTCTGGAGCAAGGCGCAAAAGCAGGCCGTGGTGGACCTGCTCGGTTACGCCAACAGCGGCGACGCCGCACGGCTGAGCCGCTTCCGCCAGAATTACGAATTGCTACGGTCCGACGGCTGGGCGCGCGACGCCATTGCCTCGGGCCAGTACGATCGCGGGCAGATCCATCAGGCTTTCGGGCGCGGCAAGATTCTGCCGCAGGCAGAGCCGGGGATGATCTTCATGCTGCGCTTCTGCACCGGCGCGCCGCACATGCGCGACGCGGTGGCCTTGTGGCGTGCGGCGGATCGCCCGCTGACCCAGTTGAACGCCGTGGCGAAGGAGCTGCAGGACGCTTATGCGCGTGGGCAGCCGGAGCGCCCATGGGTGCAATGGCAACTGGACCGCATCAATGGGCTGAACAACGAGCTCGAACCGCTCACTAACGGGTTCTCCCTCGAAGTGGCACAGGGCGCCATATGGTTGGGACGCGTGCTGTTTGCCGCCGTCTTCCTCACCGCCTGCGCGGCGTCGTTGCTGTGGCTGCGCGTGGCGCGGCGCATCCTGCTGCGCATCCGGGGCACCGAGGAGCGCTATAGCGTGCTGTTCAACAGCGCCGCCGACGCCATTCTGATGGTGGACGAGGAGACCGGTCGTATCCTGGAAGCGAACCGCACGGCGCTGCAATGGACCGGGCGCGACGTGGACAACCTTGCCGGCGAGGAACTCTCGACCTTCTTCTCGCCGTTGCTGCATCGCGCTGATGGTGCGGTCACCGGCGAGTTGCGGGGGGCTGGCGATGAACTGCGACCGGTAGAGATGCGTAGCAGCGTGACGCACTGGGGCACGCAAAGCGTGCGCCAGTCCATCATGCGCGACATCACCGAGCGCGTGAACCTGGAACAGCAGCGGCGCATCGCATCGGAGGCTCTGGCCAGCATCGCCGAGGGCGTGATCATTGCTGATGCCGATCGCCGGGTGGCGCGCGTCAACGCCGCGCACATCCGCATGACCGGTTTCACGGTGCAGGCCCTGCTGGGGTTGCGGTTCGATGACTTGCGCTGTCTGGCCGACGGTTCGCCGTTGCCCGACTCGGTATGGGAAGTCATCGAGGCGGAGGGCAACTGGGTAGGTGAGGTGCGCAGCCGCCGCATGGATGGCACCAGCTACCCGGAACTGCTCAGCATCAGCGCCATCCGCAATCCCGAAGGCAAGGTGCAGCACTACGTCGCCGTGATCAACAACATCAGCGCGGCGAAGGCGAACGAACAGCGCCTGCAATACATGGCGGCGCACGACACGCTGACCGGCCTGGCCAACCGCGCTGAATTCGAGCGACGCTGCGTGCAGGCGATCGTGCGGGCCGACCGCGATCGCGGCATGGTGGCGATTGTCTTCATCGACCTCGATGCGTTCAAGGCAGTGAACGATAGCTACACCCACGCCATCGGCGATCAATTGCTGGTGAAGGTGGCCGAACGCATTGGCTACGAACTAGGCGAGAACGGCGTGGCGGGGCGCATCGGTGGCGATGAGTTCACCGTGCTGTTGTCGGACCTGCATTCGCGCGAGCAGGCCAGCGCGTTGTCGGGACGATTGCTCTCCGTGCTGTCTGCGCCCTTTGCGGTGGGGGATTACGAACTGGCGCTCAGCGCCAGCATTGGCATCGCCTGCTTTCCACTCGACGGCACCGACGTGCCTACCCTCATCACCAATGCCGACGCGGCTATGTATGCGGCAAAGACAGAGGAACGCAACGCGTTCCGCTTCTATTCGCCGCGTATGCAGGCGGATGCGCGGCGGCGCATCGCGCTGGCGTCGGAACTGCGCAAGGCGCTGGCCGAAAGCGAATTCCGGCTCGTGTACCAGCCCACGGTGGAAATGCGCACCGGGCGCATCGTGGCGGTGGAGGCGCTGCTACGCTGGTTCCATCCGCAGCGCGGCCTGATCGCGCCGGGCGAGTTCATTCCCATGGCGGAAAAACTGGGGCTGATCCGACGCATCGACCAATGGGTGCTGCAGGCGGCCTGCCAGCAGATGTTCGACTGGGATAAGGCTGGCTTACCGCCGTTGCGCATGGCGGTGAACGTGTCCGCCAATTGGTTTGGTCAGGCCAACTTTGTTGACGAGATCCGCTCGCTGCTGGATGCGCGCCGGCTGGCCCCCGAGCGGCTGATGCTGGAGATCACCGAAGGCGCGATTCTGCGTCTGGGTGAAGAGATGGAGCGCACGCTGCATGCACTCCACTCGATGGGCGTGGGCGTAGCCATCGACGATTTCGGCACAGGCTATTCATCGATGAGCTACCTGAAACTGCGAGCCATCGACTATCTGAAGATCGACCAGAGTTTCGTCGCTGGCTTGCCGGACGACAGCAGTGACGGCGCCATCATCGAGGCGATGCTCACCCTGTGTCGTCGGCTGGATATCAGCCCGATCGCCGAGGGTATCGAAACGGAAGAACAGCATCGCTTCCTGCTGCGCGCCGGATGCGTCGAAGGGCAGGGCTTCCTTTACTCGCGTCCGGTCGAACCGGCCGTCATTGTCCAGTTGCTCACGCCCGGGCGGCGCCAAGGCAACTCGCACTTGCGCCTGGTGCCGCCCGAGGCCAGCTAGCGCGCCCGTCTAGTGCAGCACGACGCTGACCACCTCGCGGTCGGGCTGATAAAGCGCAGGGAATAGCTGCTTGAGATGCGTCACCTTCGGGGCGTCATTGAACACGATGTACGAGTCGTCAGGGTGCCGCTTCGCATAGTCCTGGTGATAGGACTCGGCTACATAGAAAGCCTTGAGTGGTGCCACCTGCGTCACGATGGGATCGTCGAAAGCGTGGGCTGCACCAAGTTGCGCAATGTAGGCAGAGGCAATGCGCTTCTGTTCGTCGTTGCCGTAGAAGATCGCCGAGCGGTACTGCGTACCCACGTCCGGGCCCTGTCGGTTGAGCTGGGTCGGATCGGTGGCGACCGAGAAGTACACCTTGAGCAGTTGCCCATAGCTGATCTTGCTGGGGTCGTAGACGATCTTCACCGACTCGGCATGCCCGGTATCGCCATCGCTGACCCGGTCGTACTCCGCCGTATTGGCTGCGCCGCCGGAATAGCCGGCCAACACCTTCTTCACGCCTTTGACGTGCTCAAAGACGGATTGCAGGCCCCAGAAGCAGCCTCCGGCCAGTACCGCGACCTGATCGCCCTGGGCGGGCGCAGCGTCCACAGTGGGATCGGGAAGTGGTGCAGTGGTGCTGCCGGCCGTGGCCAGCGTGCAGGCGCCCAGGCCTGCCATGAGTAACATGCCCGCGAGGGCAGGGAACAGCGTGAATCGGCGGATGCTCATGAAGGAACGCTCCATCGAAAGGAGGGACGGACTGCCCGCCACGGCCGGCGCGGGTCCTGATTCCTTATTCGTCGCTGGACCGCTTTCGGTTACCTCCATGCTGGCACGTCGTGACGATTGGCGTGCGAAAGCCACGCCAACGCGGTGTTATGGTGCGGCTCCCCTTTCAGTGGGTATCCCCATGGCGCACCGCTTCGATCTGGACGGCTACGTGCAACGCATTGGCTTCGTCGGCGAGCCGAGGGTGGACGTCGCGACCTTGCGTGCTCTTGCGACCGCGCATATCGCCGCCATCCCGTTCGAGAACCTCGATCCCTTGCTGGGCACGCCGGTATCGCTGGAGCTCGCGGCAATTGAAAACAAGCTGGTGAAGAACCAGCGTGGCGGCTATTGCTTCGAGCAGAACGGCCTGTTCATCGCCGTGTTGAAGGCTATCGGATTCGACGTGACGGGCCTGATCGCCCGCGTGCTATGGAATAAACCCGAGGACGCCGAGGTGGCGCAGTCGCACATGCTGCTGCGCGTGGAAGTGGAGGGCGAAAGCTGGCTCGCCGATGTGGGCTTCGGCAGCATGGCGCTGGGCGGCGCGTTGCGACTGGTGGTCGACGAAGCGCAGCCGACATCGTTGGAACCGTTTCGCCTGGTCACGGACGGTGTCCAATGGCGCACGCAGGCGCTGGTGCGCGACGAATGGCGCACGCTGTATCGCTTCCGCTTGCAACCCACCGAAGCCATCGATTACGTCGTGGCCAATCACTTCACCTCGACATATCCCGAATCCCATTTCCTGCATAGCCTGATCGCCGCGCGCACGCTCGCCGACCGCCGTCTTGGACTGCGCAATCGCGAATTCGTGGTGCATACGTTGGGGCAGGAGTCCGTGCGCCGCACCTTGCAAGGTGCGGCGGAGATCAAGCGCGTGTTGGAAGAGCAGTTTGGTATCCGGCTGCCGGTGTCACCGGTGCTCGACGCAAAACTCGACGCGTTGCCGATGGCAGAAGTCTGATCAGTCCAGCCCGTGTACGTGGATGACGAAGTCCTCCACTTGCACCACCTGGCCCACGTGGATCTTGCAGGTTTTGCGCAGCTCCTGTTGGCCGTCCACGTAGACCACACCGCTGGCCACGATGGCTTTGCCGGCGCCACCGCTGTCGCACAGGCCCACCAGTTTCAGCAGCTGGTTGAGTTCAACGTAGTCGCGGTCCAGTTCAAATTCGAGTTCTTGCATAAGTGATGTCAGATTCAGGCGTCGGTATCGTCGAAGGCGCTTTCAGGCAGCGCGAAGAATACGAAGAATGGGGCAGGGGCTTCCTGCCAGTAATCGACCGCTTCCTCGAGGATGTCGAGCAGCGTGTCGAAGTCTTCTTCGTTGCGATCGCGCATGTCTTCCGCGCGATCAAACAGCAGGATATAGCCGGTGGCCTTCAGCCACGAGAGATCGCGCATGCTGTCGGCCAGCGCGTCCCAGTTGCGGCCGAAATCCGCGGGCAGGCGCAGTGCCTGGGTCAGGCGGTCGAACAGGGCATCCCGGTCGGCGACGTCGGCGAGGCTGACGCGGCATACGCGCAGGCCTTGCATGCCAGCGGCTTCGGCCAGTGGTTCCAGGTCTTCGCTGGTGACAAAGAAGATGCCGCCGTGTTCGGCATCGGCAAAGTCGAGATCAAACTGCGCATTCATCGGGATACCTCGAACTGGCGAAACGTGCGGTAGTGGTCATCGGTGTAGTAGTAGATCTGTGGTGGCGTGCCGCCAGTAATGATTCGGCGCGCCCCTCGGTAGTCGAGTCCCGGCGTGTCCACGGTGTACTCGTGGTAGTAGCCCTCGGGCATGGACGGAAGGCGGCTTTCGCGGTTCTGGAACACCACGCCGTCCTGGCGGTGTTGGAACGGGCCTCCACTCGCAATGAGGCGCAAGGTATCGGCGGCTTCCGGCGGGAGGAACGAGGGCAGGGTGGTGCCGCTGGTTCCGGCAGTGCGAGGGGCCGGCGCATGCTGCGGCAGCGCGGTGCCTTGCGGTGCCACCGTGCCTTCCGGCGTGGGCCCGGGCGAGTGGCGACCCCACAGCAAGGCGGCGATAGCCAGCACCGCGAGCAAGAGCAGGGGTTTCATTGAGCGCATGACGGACGACCTGGGCGGAGTGGCGCGAGTGTAGTCCCTGGGAAGCACGCCGGCATCAGCCGGCTGCATCGGCTCTCTGTTGCAAGGCCATGGCGGCGGCCGGGTTTCGCTCTTTGGCGCTGCTGATGAAATACACGAACACGTCCCGCTTGGCCTGTGATTCCCTTGGCGTTGCCATATGCGGCAGCTCCGGCAGATCGAGGCCTTCCGACCAGGCGCGCGCACGGCTGCTCCATGTATCAAGATCGGCGGTCGCATAGCCCGTATCGAGGTGTGATTCGCTGCGCATCAAGCGTGCATAGGCAAAGCCACCCGTCAGGTCCGCCAGCGATGGATACTGCGGGGAATCGGTGAACACGGTGGGGATGCCGTACGAGCGCGCGAGCTCCACGTAGTGCTCGTGGAGAAAGCTGCTGTGGCGCACCTCCAGCACATGCCGCATCGGGTGACCGTTGAGTTCGCGCGGCAGCAGGTCCAGGAAGGCGGCCAGATCGTCGGGATCGAAGGCACGCGACGGCGTGAACTGCCAAAGCACCGGGCCAAGCCGGTCGCCGAATTCGGCAAGACCGCCAAACACGAAGCCGTCAATGCCCCGGCCGGCATCAGCCAGCCGTTTGCTCTCGGTGACGTAACGCGGCGCCTTCAGCGAAAAGACGAAACCGTCTGGCGTTTCGGACGCCCATTTGGCGTACGTCGCGGGCTTCTGCGCGCCGTAGTAGGTGCCGTTGATCTCGATGGCCCGAAGATGCCTGCTCGCGTATTCCAGTTCGCGCCGTTGCACCAACCCTGTCGGATAGAAGTTGTTGCGCCAGGGGGCGAAGTTCCAGCCGCCGATGCCGACGCGGATGCGCGAGGCCGGGCCGTGGGCGGGCGCGGGCGAAAACAGATCGCTGGACATGTGAGGGGCCTCGCTAGGGGGAGGCATGATGCCACGGCGAAAGTGAAGAGACGCCTTGGAGCCACCAACAAAACGACTGCGCGACCGTCAGGCGGCCGCTCGATACATTTTGTTCGCGACGCTTAATCTAGCGGCAAGTGATTCGGATACGGTCCGCGTGCGGCCATGAAGGCCGTGGGCGTCATGCCGGCGAACTCGCGGAACTCGTGCACCAGATGCGCCTGGTCGCCGTAGCCACCGTCGAAAGCGACGGCGCTCCAGTCCACGGCACCAGAGCGGTACACGGCGTCCACCACGCTACGGAAACGCAGGAGTCGCGCATAGCGTTTTGGGCCCATGCCCACTTGGCGGCGGAACAGGCGGCCAAAGCGGTATTCGGATAGGCCGGTGTCGCGCACCAGCGGACCGATGCGCATCACCTGCGGTCGCGCGCCGATCTCGCCGAGCGCGTACAGCACCTCGGGCGCGAGTTGCGGCATGCGCATATGCGCAAGGAGCCAGTGCTCCAGCAGCGCAAGGCGCTGCTGCGCGCAGGATGTGTCCAGCAGTCGTTCGCGCAGCGCGTGGGCGCTGCTGCCGAAGATGTCTTCGAGCCCGATGTCCTGGGCAACTAGGGTCTCGTGATCTTCGCCGGTGAATGCATGCGCGCCGCCAGGGCGAAACACCACGCCCATCACGCGCACTTGTTCGGCGGTGTCGATGATCTGGCTGCGCAGGCAGGGGCCACCGATGACCGACGCAGCCGAACGAACGCAACGTCGTTCCACATCGTCGTTGTAGATGCGGGTTTCGTTCTCGTGCAGGTTGATGATCAGTGCCGCGCCTGGCACGGGCAGCACACGCTCATAGTGGTGCGCGGCCGGCGGCATGTCCCAGTCCCATAGGCGGGCGACCAGGGCATCGAGTGGTGGCGCAGGTACGACGGCGTGGTGTCCCATCGGCAGGCTCCGGGTATGTCGCGAGTCTAGGCCGATGGGATGCGGGTGTCAGGTCTTCTGCCCGGGGATTACCGTGGTCGACGGCGCCGGTGCGGTGGCCGGGTCAGGCTGCATGGTGCGTACCACCATGTCCTGCGGCGTGGAGAGGGGCTGGTCGGCCTTGCGCAGGCGGTCGATGATCTCGAACAGCAGGTCGCTCTTCACCGTGCCGGAGTCGCGCGGATTGCTCACGTAAGCCGTGCATACGAACATCATCGAGCCCGAGTCGATGCTGTCCAGCGTCACACTGGGCGAGGGCGCATTCAGTGTCACCGAGTGGTTGCGCAGGATGTCGAAAATGATCTGCCGCACCTTGGCAGCATCGGTGCTCAGTGGCATGGGTAGGCGGATCTGCACGCGACCTTGCGCATTGGCCAGGGTCACATTGCGCACGTTCTGGGTGATCAGCTGCGAGTTGGGCACGATCACCGTGGAGCGGTCGCTCTGCTGGATTTCGGTGGCACGCACGTTGATGCGTTTGATATCGCCTTCCACGCCGCTGATGCTGACCCAGTCGCCCACCTTCACCGGGCGCTCTGCCAGCAGGATCAGGCCGGAGATGAAGTTCTGCACGATGGCCTGCAGGCCGAAACCGATACCCACCGACAACGCGCTGGCCACCCAGGCGATGCTCTGCACATCCACCTTTAGTGCACCCAGCACCAGCACGAACACCAGAATGCCGCCCACGTAGCCGAGCAGGGTGACGATGGACGTTTGCATGCCTACGTCTAGCGAGGTCTTGGGCAACAGCTGGTGGCTGAGCCAGCGCTTGATCAGGCGCACGATGACGCCGCCCAGCACCAGCACGATCAGCGCATTGAATATACTGGTGGGGCTGATGGTCAGCGTGCCCAGCGACAGACCGCTGAAAATGCGCGTGCCGCGATCCACCAACTCGTTGGTGCCGGCACCGTAGGGCGCCAGGATCAGCGGGATGGCGATCAGCAGCAGGAACGCGCGGCTGACGCCGGAAAGAATGGTGGCCGTCTGCTCAAGGCGGGGTGCCGAGATGCCGAAGTTCTCCTGCATGCGCTGGCCAGCGCGTGATTCCGGCGAAAGCAGCGACTCGCACAGGTCGTTGACCAAGTGCATGAACACGTAGAGTGCAGCGATCAGGAAGCCGGCGCGAATCATCTGTCGTGCGACGTAGAAGCCCAGCGCGATGTAGCCGGTAAGCACTGAGAGCAGGATGATCAGCACCCCAAGGAAAGCACACAGCACCAGCAGGCCCACCCATAGCGGGCGTTCGGCCGGCGTTTCCCCTGCGGCGAGCAGGGCGCGCCGGGCGCGGCTCATCTGGATCAGCCCATAACCCACCAGGCATCCGATCAGCGTGGCCGCCAGGGCATTGGCTGCCATCGCGGTGGCGAGGCTGGCCCCGATGTCGTTGGTGACGCGTTCGATGATGCCTAGCAGCAGCGCGCTATAGGCCATGGTGGTGGGGAACGGCCACAGGCGCTTGGCCAGGTCGTCCGAGATCGGCGGTAGGCGCCATGACGGGTGCTTGACCATCAACAGCGCACGTCCGAGGCCGGCCATGGTGGCTACATAGAACATCAGCCTCACCAGCGGACGTACGAGATCGTCCAGGTCCTGGTCGAACACGCCGTTCCAGTTCACCGCGAGATACAGCAGCCATGCAGCCATGCCGTAGACCAGCATGGTGGCGATGGTCACCAGCACGGCCATGGCGCTGCGGCGCAGGTGGCCGGATGGCAGGTAGCGCGCTGCCATGTCCAGCATCTTGTGCTCGAGCAGACGACGCCCGCCGGCGAACAAGGCGATGGCGGCGAGCAGGCACGCGATGAACGGCAGGCGATTGGCGGGCTGCCAGGCCTGGGCGATGGCGGCCTTCAGCGATACCCAGAGCTGGCCGAAGCCGACCCGGTCATCGGGAACGCTCTGCGCGAGGCGGCTCCAGAACTCGCCGCTCAGCGGCGAAGCGCTGCGTTGGCTGATCTGTGCGTTGAACAGGTCGCGGCGCAGCGCGCCGATCTCCGTCAGCAACTGCTGGCTGTCGCGGCTCAACAGCTTCGATTGGGTGATCTGGCCGGTAAGGTCGGTCTGTGCCTTCAACAACAGTTTGCGCTGGCTCGCCACTTCCGGCGCTTCTGCCGGCGCGCCTTTCTCCGGTGCAGGACCCAGCACGTCGAGTTTGCCCTTGAGTGCGTCGGCCTGCGGGGCGAGGCTGGCGGTGAGCTGGTCGGCTTGCTGCTGCACGTTTTGCGCGCTGGTGCGCGCGGCCGTCAGCGTCTCGTCGGTCAGCTTGGTCTTGTCGGTCAGCGTCTGCTTGATCTTGTCGAGCTGTGCGCTCAGCTGGTCGGGCGTAGCGAGCGGCGCCTGCTGGATCTGCGCGCTGCCCTGCGCATCTTGCGCAAACACGGGAGTAGCGCCAGCGATGGCGATAAGGAGAATCAGCAGAAAGCGAAACAGAATAGGCATGCGACGCATGATCCGGGCCGACCCCTGAACCGGTCAATGAATAAATGTCTCGGAATGCAGCTCTTGACGGTTCATTGATTCCCGGGCATTCACGCTGTCGTGATGACTTCGATCGACATGACGCATGCTGTGCCGCCGTGGGACGGCAACGTGGCGAAGGCCCGCTTGCTGCAAACCGAACTGGCTGCGAGGGTGCGGTTGGAAGACGACTATCCGCCGCTGCGACGCGTGGCCGGTGTGGACGTGGGCTTCGAGGAGGGTGGCGCCGTAACGCGTGCAGCCGCAGTACTGCTGGACGCACACACACGGGAGCCCGTGGCCGAGGTGGTGGCGCGGCAACCGACGCGGATGCCTTACATCCCGGGCCTGCTTTCCTTCCGCGAATTACCTGCGGTGTTGCAGGCACTGTCTGAGCTGCCGGATTCGCCGGACTTGGTGTTCGTCGACGGACAAGGTATCGCGCACCCGCGGCGGCTGGGCATCGCAGCGCACCTGGGCGTGGTCACCGGCCTGCCGACCATCGGCGTGGCGAAGTCGATCCTGGTAGGCACGCACGAAGAAGTCGGCCCGCATCGCGGCGATCGCCAGCCGCTGGAATACAAAGGTGAGGTGATCGGTTGTGTCCTGCGCAGCAAGGATCGCATCCGGCCACTGATCGTTTCGCCCGGACATCGCGTCAGCCTGGCGACGGCGCCGGAACTGGTGCTCGCGTTTGGCACAAAGTACCGATTGCCCGAACCGACGCGATTGGCCGACCGGCTGGCGTCGCGTCGCGGCAACACGCGTCGCTGACGCGTGTTTCAGGTGGTCACGACCGGCACCAATCGGTAGCCGAAGGCGGCAGCAAGGCGGGCTACGGCGGCGATGGCTTCGGTGTTCTTCGTGGTCGATTCGGTAGACGACCCCACGCGCCAGCGCGAGCGTTCGTGCGCGATGGGCCGCGAACTTGCCAGGCCGTGTTGTTCCAGTTCGCGCAGGAACCGATAGACCGTGCCGAGGCTGGTGCGTGGTTCGATCCGTTGCGCCCGGCATAGCAGCTCCACCGCATCGGGCTCATCGGTGGCATCGTGCAGCGCCTGCCAGATGGCCAGGCGCGGCGGGGTGGCGCGCATGCCCACGCGCGCCAGCAGCGGTTGGATGTCGGCTGGCGCGGTGGTCATGGCCTCAGGCATCTTTCTTTCCCTTGATGATCTCATCCACGGCCCGCTTGATGATGTCGACGATGCGCTTCACTTCCTCGGTGTTCCACGGGCCTCCGTGCATGAACAGGGCGCGCTTGAGGTTGTGCATCGCTTCGCGCAGCGCCATCGGTGCGGAAGCGCGGGCAAACATCTTGGCGGTCTGCTCCATGCGAGACATCACTGCGTCCACCGCTTCCTTGTTCTCGGCCAGGAATGCCTTGCCTTCCTCGGTGATCGTGTAGAGCTTCTTGCCGTCGTCGCTCTGCACGCTGGCGTGGCCCAATTCCTCCAGCAGGGTGAGGGTGGGGTAGACCGCGCCGGGGCTGGGCGCGTAGGCGCCATCGAACATCTCCTCGATGGTGCGGATCAGGTCGTAGCCGTGGCGCGGCTGTTCGGCGATCAGGGCGAGCAGGATGAGCTTGAGGTCGCCGTGGCCGAACATGCGCCCACCCCGGAAACGACCGCCCATGCCGCCCCAGCCGCCTTCGCCGTCGTCATCGCCTAAACCGCGGCGACCGCGTCCGCGACCGATGCCCATGGCCTCGCGGGCCCAGGCTTCGCGGCCTTCAAAACCGTCGCGGCAATGGCCGTGGCGGCTGTGGTGATGGTGGTGGTGCTCAAAGAAATGACGAAATCCCATGACTAACTCCGATATATCGTAAGTAACGGTCTTAAGATATATCGTAACTTTTCGGGATTGCAAGTGTCCGGGCCGGGATATCACTTGACCGGCCATCGCGCCCCCGTACAGAGCAGGGTGCGGTTGCCCATCGCCATGGCGATGGAAACCTTGAAACGCCCCCTTCGCGCCTTCACCCACAAAGCACTCCCCGTGCGTTTCCCCCAAGGACGATCCCATGCTGCTCCGCTGGTTCGAATCGCTGATCGACGCCTTCAAGGAGCCCGTCGATGGCATGCCGCCGCAGTCGGTGTGGCGGTTCTATGTGTTCTACCTGCGCCAGGTGTGGCCTGTGTTCGCCGCCGCGTTGGTGGTGGGCTTTGGCGTGGCGATGGTGGAGGTGTCGCTGTTCGGCTTCATCGGCAGCATCGTGGACATGGCCAAGGGGGCGCCGGTAGCCGACTTCTTCCACCTGCACGGCAACGAGTTGCTGTGGATGGGCTTTGTGGCGCTGATCGCGCGCCCGGTGCTGATCGGCCTGCACGACCTGCTGGTGAACCAGGCCATCGTGCCCAACCTCACCAATCGCATCCGCTGGCAGAACCATCGCTACGTGATCCGGCAGAGCCTGGGTTTCTTCCAGAACGACTACGCCGGTCGCATCGCCAACCGCATCATGCAGACCTCCGGCGCGCTACGCGAATCGGCGGTGCAGATCGTCGATGCCATCTGGTATGTGGCGATCTATACCGGCAGCGCGATCATCATGTTCGCCAAGGCTGACTACTGGCTCGCCGTGCCGCTGATCGTATGGCTGGTGGCCTATGTAGCCACGCTGCGCTATTTCGTGCCGCGCACCAAGGAGCGTTCCTGGCGCCAGTCCGAGGCACGCTCGCGTCTGATGGGGCGCATCGTGGACGGTTACAGCAACATCCTCACGCTCAAACTGTTCGCGCATACGCAGCGCGAAGAACAGTATGTGGCCGACGCCATGGGCGAGCAGATCACGCGCATGCGCGCTATGACACGCCTGACCACGGCGATGGACGCCGCCATCACCACGCTCAACGGTTTCCTGATCGTGGGTACCTCCGCGCTGGCGTTGTGGTTGTGGAGCCAGGGCAAGGTCACCGTGGGCGCCATCGCGCTGAGCACCGGGCTGGTGATCCGCATCAACAACATGTCCGGCTGGATCATGTGGGTGATCAACGGCATCTTCGAGAACATGGGTACTGTGCAGGATGGCATCGAGACCATTTCGAAGCCGCGCACCGTGCAGGATCGCGATGGCGCCATGCCGCTGGAAGTTACCGAAGGCAGCGTGCGTTTTGAGGACATCCATTTCCATTACGGCAAGAAGGGCGGGGTGATTTCCGGCCTTGATCTGAATGTGCGTGGCGGCGAAAAGATCGGCGTGGTGGGTCCCTCCGGCGCGGGCAAATCCACGCTGGTGAACGTACTGCTCAGGCTCTATGACCTGGAAGGCGGGCGCATCCTCATCGACGGCCAGGACATCTCGCTGGTGGCGCAAGAAAGCCTGCGCGCGCAGATCGGCGTGGTCACCCAGGACACCTCGCTGCTGCATCGCTCCATCCGCGACAACCTGCTGTATGGCCGTCCGGATGCCAGCGAGGCACAGGTGATCGAAGCCGTACGACAGGCGCGCGCGGAAGAATTCATTCCGCAACTGGTCGATGGCGAAGGGCGTGTCGGTTACGACGCTCATGTTGGCGAGCGTGGCGTGAAACTCAGCGGCGGTCAGCGCCAGCGCATCGCGATCGCGCGTGTACTGCTGAAGGATGCGCCGATCCTCGTTCTCGACGAGGCCACCTCGGCGCTGGATTCCGATGCCGAGGCCGCTATTCAGGACAGCCTGGACGTGCTGATGCGCGGCAAGACAGTAATCGCCATTGCGCACCGTCTATCCACCATCGCGCGCATGGATCGCCTGGTGGTGATGGACAAGGGCCAGATCGTGGAAACCGGCACGCACGCGGAACTGATCGCGCGCGATGGCCTGTACGCGCGTCTCTGGCAGCGACAGACAGGCGGTTTCGTGGCGGTGGAAGATGCAGCCGAGGACAGCGCCCTGGCATAACCATGTGCGCATGGCTGTATCGTCGAGTGCTGTCGCAACGCCCTCTGCTATGCGCATGAACGCTCAGCGAGGGCTTGAGGTTTATTTGTTCCGCCTTTCACGAGAGGCGCGGCAGCATGACGCTTCACCGTCACCGGAGCAGCGATATGCCTACAGAACGAGCCCTGGCACGCGCCCGCAAGGACAGGCGCGAAGGCAAGTCGGCGAGCACGCAGGCCGGCGAATTTGTGCGCGAAGAAATCGAGCGCATTCGCCAAGGTAAACATGGCGCCCGTTCGCCGGAACAAGCCATTGCCATCGGGCTTTCGGAGGCACGGCGCGCCGGTATCGCCGTACCGGCGAAGAAGGGCGCACACAGCGCCAAAAGCAGCCGCAAAAAGCCGGTGGCGAAGAAGACCTCCGCAAGCAAGGCTGCATCGGCCAAGCGCAGCCGCGCCACGCTGGGCGCGCTGAAACGTGAAAGCAGCGCGGCAGCTTCGAAAGCCGCCTTGTCCGAGCACGCGAAGGAAGCCGCTGCCCGGCGTACACCGACCGAGCGCTCCGCGGCCGCCAGAAAGGCCGCGCGCACCAAGGGAGCTACCAAGCGCAAGGCCGCCGCGAAGAAGGCAGCAGGCACGCGAGCTACGACGCGAACCGCCGGTGCGACTCGCGCCGCACGCACGCGCGCTATGCGTAGTCGCACACGCTAGCGGTCGAACACCAGCAACGTAGAGGTCGCCGAGCCGTACAGGCGGCCTTCGGCGTCGAGCAGACTGGCTTCGGCAAACGCCACCCGGCGGCCAATGCTGCGTACGTGACCTTCCGCGCGGATGCGGCCGGTGTCGCGCGTCATCGCTTTGTGGAAGGCGACTTTCAGCTCCAGCGACGTATAGGCCTGTTGCGCGGTCAGGCGCGAATGCACGGCGCAGCCGCAGGCCGAATCGAGCAGGGTCGCGAAGTAGCCGCCGTGCACGATGCCCATGGGGTTGTAGGCATGCGGGCCCGGCGTGCCCGCAAAGACGGCGGTACCGTCACCCACTTCCACGAGATCGAAATCCAGGGAATCGCCGATGCCTGGGCGCTGACCGGAAGCCATGAACGCGCGCAGTTGTTCCAGCCCGTTCAGACCCTGGCCAATCTGGTTGATCATGCTCATGCGGTGGGTTCCAAGGCCAGTCGGTGTTTCAGCTGTCGGCGCGAGTCGGCAAGAATGGCATCGGAGTGCTGCGCATCCGTTTCTGCACGGGCCAGCGACAACGCGCCCACCAGCTCCGATACGGTGGAGCGGGCCAGTGCCTGCGGATCGGGATACCCCATGGCTGTGAACTTGCCGGCCATGGTTTCGGTGAGTCGGCGGGCACCTTCCGCAAACAGCGTGCGGGCATCTTCAGGGAGACGCGGCAGGTCTGATGCCAGCGCCGCGATGGGGCAGCCCGCGCCACGCGCATCGCGATGTTTCGTCGACAAGTAAAAGTCGATATAGGCGGACAAGCCATCGGCGGGGCTGCGGCCCTCCATCTCGCGCTCAAGGCGTGCGCGCGATTCCTCGAACATCTGCCCGATAGCCGCGGTGACCAGTTCGTCCTTCGACTTGAAGTGCGCGTAAAACCCGCCGTGGGTCAGGCCGGCCTCGGCCATGACGCCGGCCACGCCAATGCGATCCGGGCCATCCTTACGGATGGCCTTGGCGGCGACTTCCAGTACTTTGGCTCGGGTTTTCTGTTTGTGTTCGGCGTCGTAACGCATGGCCGCTCCACGCAATTTGTATGACGTAAATCATACTATTGACATGGGGCACCGCAAGTGCCCTGAACGGAAGGCGGGCTGTTCGTTCACGGTGGAGGCACTTCACCGGAGCGCGGCGACGGTTCTGTGGGTGCGGGCGCGATGATGACCACCGGCTCCGAGGCTCCAACTGCAGCTATCCCTCGGGATGGAAAGGTCATGCTCGGTAGCACGTCATCGCGTCGAATCAAGCCGTGGTAGAGCGCTGCGCCCACGTGCCCGAGCACGGTAAAGAACAGCAGGTAGGCCAGATAACGATGCGACTCGCGCAACCACGCAAACGTTTCGCCGTTGGCGGAAAGGATCGGCGGTAGATGCAGCGAGCCGCCCAGCGAGATCGGATAGCCGCCCGCCGACAGCATGGCCCAGCCCACCAGGGGCAGGGCGAGCATCAGCGCGTAGAGCAGCCAGTGCGACGCATGCGCGGCGAACTTCATCAGTGCAGGCATGTCGGCTGGCAGTGGCGGCGGAGGGAAACGCAGACGAACGCCGAGGCGGATCAGCGCTAGCACGAAGATAAGCGCACCTAGCGGCTTGTGGAGGGCGAGCAGCCACGTGTGTTTGCCGGACACAGTGGACACCATGCCCACGCCGATAAACAGCATCGCCAGGATGAGCACGGCCATGGTCCAGTGCAGCAGGCGCGCCAGCGGATGGAAAGCGTTGGGGGCGTTCATTACGGATGCTCCGAAGGCGTGCTTGCGTGCGCGGTGCCCGGAATATGGGCTTCCTCGCCCGTGCGGCGCAGATACGAATCCGCATAGGCGGAGGAGCGCGCCGGCAGCAGCGGGTCGTCGGAGATCTTGATGCCCGACGGCAGGATGGTCGGGTCGTAGTTCACGTCGCGGCAAGGGCCGCTTTCCTGCGGTTGTTCGCTTTCGATCACCAGCGTACCCGCATCGATGACGCGCCGGTCCGCGGGCCACACTTTGGTGGCATCGTTGGTCGGGTCGTCCGGCGCGGCCAGCGTCACCAGCAGGCGCCAGCGCTGCGAGCCCTGGGCCAGTCGGTGTTCCAGGTCGCGGGCGAGGTAATCCTTGTCGCCGGCCTGCGGGCCGGTGCCTGCATCGTCCGTGGCTTCCGGCACCACCTTCCAGCGTACGGCATGGCGTTTGCCCATGGCGTCGATGAAGTAGAACGCGTTGAGTCCTTCGTAGGTTTCGGTCACATAGCTGGCCGAAGGCTTGGCCGTCTTCACCCAGGCGAGGAAGGCGCCGGTTTCAGGGTGTGCGGCAAAGAAGGCCCCCACGCGTTTGGGGTCGGGTTTACCGGTGGCCGGGTCGGGCCGTGTCGCCACCAATTGCTCGTAGAACGCTTCCGGCGTCGCCACGGGAAACACCGGCATGCTGTTCATGCCCGTGCGCCATTGCTCGCCGTTAGGCAAGGCAAAGCGCAAGGCGAAGCTGCGGATGGGAACGCTGCTGTCCGGTGCATACGGATTGCCGCCGGGCAGCGCGAAGCGACCGACCACGGGCGTACGCCCCTGCGCGAACACCCCGGCCTTGGAATAGGTGGCCGCCGCGCCGTTGCTTTCGAAGTAGCCGGCCACGCAGACGCCCTTGGCATGGTTGCGCCGGTAGCCGGGATAGACGCCGCTGTTGTCCTGCAAGGCATTCACGATGCGGTGCGCGGTAAGGCGCTGGGGCGTGATCCAGCCGGCGACGTAGGCGAAGGCAGCGGCCAGCGCCACCACGGCGAGGCCGATCACCGCCCACCTCCAGGGCTGATGCGATGGTGACGGTCGGGACGGATCGGTCATGCGGCACTCCCTGGATAGCAGGTTGAATGTCCTGACTTCGTCCGGTGGCGGCCGATGGTTACCTCGGTGCTACGCGTCGGGCTGCCGCCGGATGTCCCGCTCCGGCGCCGGATGGTTGAAGGCCGCTATTGTTGGCTCGGGGTCATGCTGCGCCACGTGAAGAAAGGGCCCGCGTCGAGCGGGCCCTGTTTCGTCACTTTGCTGCCTGCTGGTTCCAGGTAGCGACCTTGGCGCGTGTCTCGTCGAGCATGCCGTCCAGCGCGTGGCGGTCATAGACATGGCCGCGCAGGATCACCGTGTCGATGTCGCGCGTGGCGTCGATGTCCTTCAGTGGATCGCGCTTGAGCAGCACCATGTCGGCGGCATGACCCGTGGCGATGGCGCCATACCTATCCAGCTTGCCGAACCACGCCGGGCCGGCACGCGTGGCAGACGATAGGGCCTGCGCCGGCGTCAGGCCGTTCTTTACGTACAAGCTCAGCTCGTCGTGAAGGCCAATGCCGGGGTAGTCGAAGGAGTTGAGGAAGCCGGCGTCGGTGCCCGCCATGATGGTGACGCCCGCCTGCTGCAGCATGGGCAGCACCGCGGCCAGTTGCTGGTAATGCGCGTGGCGGGTCGCGATCTGCTCCGGCGTCGCCTTGGCGGCGCGCTCGATGCGCCAGTCGTAGGTCTTGCGTAGCTTCGGCCCGATATAGGCGAGGTAGGGATCGTGGGCGTGGTCGTCGGCATCCAGAAAGTCGAGCACGCGGCCGCCGTTGAGCGTCGGTGTCACGAACACGCCCTTGTCCTTGAACATCCGGTACGCCTTCATCGCCGTCGCCTGATCGAAGCCGGCATCGAGGCGACGATTGGCTTCCGCACGCGTGATGCGTCCCGCGGCGAAGTCGGCGGCGATGGCGGCCTCATCCTTCACACCCGCCTTGTACGCATAGTCGATGTGCTCGATGGAACTGATACCGGCGTCAACCGCCTGTTCCACCGTCAATGCCATGGGGATGTGGCCCGACGAGCGGATGCCGAAACTCTTCGCTTCCGACACGGCATAGAGAAACAGTTGCGGGTCGAGCGTGCTGTCCGTGATCTTGACGAAGTCGACCTTGTCTTTTTTCAGCTTCACGAACGCGGCGTCGACGTCCGCTTTGCTGCCGACTTCGATGGTGCCCTTCCATACCGGATGGATGCCTTCGATCTTCGCGCCCGAGGTAAATAACTGCGGGCCGAACAGCGTGCCGTTGGCAATCTCGCCGCGCCAGGCGAGTACCTGATCGGGCAGATCGCCGGAGCAGTCGCGGATGGTGGTGATGCCGTGCGCGATGTACAGCGGAAGCAGTGCCTTGTTCTCCTCGATAAGATCCGGGCCGCCACCGAAATGCACGTGCATGTCCCACAAGCCGGGGATCAGGAAGCGATGGTTGCCATCCACAGTCAGCCCTGCCTTCCACGCCTTGGCGATGTCGGCATCGGGCCCGACGGCAACGATGTCGTTGCCGCGCAGCACCACGGCCTGGTCGTCGATGGTCTTTGCATGCTCGACGTCGACCACGTTGGCATGGCGGATGATCACGTCACCGATGGACGGTGCCGCAAAAGCAGGTGATGCCAGGGCCACCGCGGAGGCGATGGCGACTGAAAGAAGCTTCTTCACGCGTGATGTTCCTCGACGGGGGAAAGCGGGCGTTGCCCGGTGCCTTCATCGATGTTAGAAGTCGGTCCTGTCATTTAGAAGCCAAATATTCAAATGGCTACCAGTGCAAAACCAAATAGGGCGTTGTTCGACCTGGACCTGCTGCGGGCCATCGTCACCGTGGCCGATTGCGGCAGTTTCACCACGGCCTCGGCGCATCTGCATTCCACGCAATCGACGGTGAGCCAGAAGATCCGGCGCCTGGAAGACATGGCGGGCCACCCGTTGCTGGTGCGTGGCAATCGCGATGTGCGGCCCACCGACCAGGGCGAGAGGTTGCTTGCGTACGCGCGGCGCATGCTGTCGCTCAACGACGAGATGCTGGATGCCTTGGCAGGCGCAGCCGTGGCGGTCACAGTGCGGTTAGGCGTGCCGGAGGATTTCGTTGTCGGCAGAACGCCGCAATTGCTCGCCGCGTTCAATCGCCGGCATCCCGACCTGAAACTGGAAGTGACTACCGGGCTCAGCCGGGATCTCGCACAGGGCTACGACCACGGCGAGCTCGATCTGGTCATCGTCAAGCAGCGGCGGAACAGCCGCGAGGCGGTCGCACGCTGGCAGGAGAAACTGGTGTGGATCGACAGCGCGAAGAACCCGGCCGTGGATCAGGAACCACTACCGTTGGTGGCGTTCCCTCCGCGCGGCCTGTATCGCGAGGAAATGATTAAGGCCGTGGAAGGGCGGGGGCGAAGCTGGCGCATCGCCTTCACCAGTTCCAGCTTGTTCGGCGTGCAATCGGCTGTGGCGGGTGGTCTCGGCGTGAGCCTGATTCCGGCGCGCGCGGTCACCGCCGAGCACGTTGTGCTCACACGCCGGCAGGGCCTGCCTCCTATCGGTACGATGGATATCGCCTTGCTGCATCGGCCCACGGCGGACCCGCTGGTTAAGGAACTCGCGGCGGAACTGGGGCGAATGCTGCAGCGGTATCGCGGCTAGCCCTCGCGCCTCGCCTGACCACGGTGCAGCCGATCACGTTTTATTCGACAGTGCGTGTCGAGCGCTGTGATATGGTCAGATCGAGTCACGCGCAGCAGCGCGTTTCGCGAGCGTTCTCCTATGAAATTGCAACACCTGCGCAGCTTGGTGGCCGTATACGAATCCGGCAGCCTGCAACAAGCCACTAAGCGCCTGCACATCAGTCAGCCTGCGTTGAGCCGCACCTTGCAGGCACTGGAAGAAGAGCTTGGTGTTGCGTTGCTTGTGCGTTCGAGCCAGGGAGTGACACTGACTCCATTCGGCCTTCGCCTGATCGAACACGCACGTCATGTGCTGGAAAGCGTGGGCCGCGCGCAGCGCGATATCGAGGAAATGAAGGGGGACGCCGCGCGACGAGTGTCCATCGGCATGACGGCGGTGGCGGCGCTATCCATGTCGTTGGAGGATGCCTTCGTCGCGTTCCACGCCAAGTTCCCTGAAACCCGATTGAGCGTGCACGAGCTGCGTCCATCCGCGATCACCGCGATGTTGCGCGAGGGTACGCTGGATTTCGCCCTGAGCACGCATCCGCCGGAAACGTCGAGCGGATTCGACGTCTCGACGGCCTGCCATATCCCTTTGCGGATTTCCGCACGGTGTGGCCACCCACTGCAGCGCGCAAAGCATCTGGCCGAACTGCGCGAGGCGCTGTGGGTGACGTCGGCATCCGGTTCGCAAACTGTTTTCCAGCAGTTTTTCCTGCAGAACGGGTTGCAGCCACCCGAGCGTGTCTTCGAGTGCTCGTCGCTGACTATGGCGTTGGACGCCATGGCGGGCCTGGATGCGCTGGCGATGGGTCCGCAAATGAGCGCGCGGATGTCGTCGTCATTGCACCATCAGATTCGGCCGCTAGAAATAGAGGAGTCGCTGCCGGATCGTCCGCTACTGATGATCAGCCTCAACCGCGAGCTACTCCCGACGTCCGCCGAACTGATGTTCAAGCTAGTGCTGGAATCATTGCAGCGTAGCCACCCTTCCACCTGAGTCGGGTGGAAGGGTGGGCCACGCTTGCTCAGCGGGTCGGGAAATGCAGCACGCGCCGCTTATGAGTTCGGCTGCATCGAGCTCATAACGGCAAGCGTCATCGCTTCGACGCCGGTGCGGATGGTCGGCTCGGGCACCGGGGCGTACATGGGCGAGTGGTTGACGGGCAAGCTTTCGCCTTTCTTCTTCGCTTCGGCGACACGCTCGGGTTCATAGGCGCCCACGGCGAAGTACAGCGACGGCACGCCGGCTTCGATGAATTCCGAATAGTCCTCGCTGCCCGACATCGGGCTGGGCATTTCATGCGCCTTGTCGCCGAAGACGGCCTTGAATACCGACGCCGTGCGTGCGGTCACCGCAGCGTCGTTCACCACGGCATCGTAATTGACGCCGCTGTGCACGCTGACGTCGGGCGCTGGTGCTCCCGCCATTTGCGCTACTCCATTGGCAGTGCGCGTGATGCCCGCGAACAGTTTTTCGCGGACTGCGGGATCGTAGCTGCGAATGGTGCCGCGCAAGAGGGCGGTGTCCGGGATGATGTTGCCCGCGCTGCCCGTCTGGATGGCGCCGACCGTGATCACGCCGAAGGCGGCCGGATCCTTCTCGCGGCTGATCACCGACTGCACGTCCTCGACGAAACGCGCAGCCATCAGCACCGGGTCGATCGACTCCTGTGGCATCGATCCATGCGATCCCTTGCCATGGAAGGTGACGAACAGATCGTTGGAGTTCGACGTCAACACGCCGGGCCGGTAGTACACGCCGAACGGCATGGGGCCGTTGTGCAGGGCGAAACCCACGTCGGGCTTCGGGAAGCGCGTGAACAGGCCGTCGTTGATCATGGCCTTGGCGCCGCTGACGCCATCCACGGCGGCCTCTTCGGAGGGCTGAGCAATGAACATCAATGTACCGTGCCACTGGTCTTTCATCGCCAGCAACGCCTTTGCCGTGCCCACCCACGTCGCCATGTGGATGTCATGGCCGCATGCATGATCGACCGGAGTGTCCTTGCCCTGCCAAAGCTGTTTGGCCTTGCTCGCATAGGGCAGGCCAGTCTTCTCCTCCAGCGGGAGTGCATCCAATTCGGTGCGGACCAGCACGGTGGGACCGGCGCCGTTCTTGTAGATCGCCACGAGGCCCGTCTTGCCGACGTGCTCGGTCACGGTGAAACCGAGGGCGCGCATCTGCTTGGCCAACGCTGCCGCGGTGCGTGTTTCCTGGAAGCCGAGTTCAGGATGCTCGTGGATGTCCTTGTACAGCGCGTCGAGGTGCGGATAGTCCTTGTCCAGTTCGGTATCGATGCTGCTCTTGGCTGCGACGGGATCAAAGGCGAGGCAGGTTGCAGGCGCGGCGATGGTGACGAGTATGCCGAGAGCGAAGGCTAGGCGGTTCTTGCGGATCACGAGGTTCTCCTCTGCAACGATGTTCAGAATGAAAAATACAGGGTGGACATCCATACCAGCGTGGCGGGGTGCTGCGGCACCAGTACCGGATGATTGGTATAGGAAAGCGAGTTGTTGAAGTAAAGGCCGCGTATCACGTGGAAGGCGTAGCTCAGTGTGTAGGTTTGGCTGTTGTCGATGGGCTGGAGCCCGGTGGCGTGGGCTAACGCCAGGCGCGTCCATGGGCTGATCCACTTGTACTGGTAGCCGAAGGTTGCCATGTCGTACGGGCGGGCCTTGAAGGGGCCAATGCTGTAGAGCGAGAACAGCACGTCCTTGTCGTACACGTTGCGGCTCGATGGTGCCTCGTCCAGCTTGATGTCCGTATACAGGCCACGCACCGGGTAGCTTGGATCAGGCTGCGTGTACTGCTGCGTGTACGCCACATAGACCATGTGGTTGCTGACGGTTGGGCGCCCGACCTTGTAGTTCATGTAGTCGCTGGTGTTGTAGACACCGCCAGCGCGTATCCAACTGGCGAACTGGTCAGGCTTGGGCATCACCCGATAACCCACTTCATCGATGTACAACACTTTGGCGCCGGGCACGGTAAGGCTCAGGCCGGTGGGGTTCTGCTGCGAGTCGTACTGGAAGCCGCGAGGGCTCGTGCTGCGCGCCATGCCGAAATGGTTGTAAAAGCGCTGGCTCGGTGAATAGAGCCGCAGATCGAGTGCGGGCGTGGGCTTGAATCCACCCGTCACCACGCCGGCTTCGTACATCAGGCCGCTGGTCGGCCCAAGTGCCGACGCGGCTGTACTGGTGCCCAGCACTGCGCCGTAGAACTTGGCGCCGATGCTGTAGAAGCCATATTCCAGACGCACGCGGCTGTTAGCGAATTCCTGCTCGATGGAGAGCTGGTTGACGAATGCGCCGCGCAGGCCGTTGCCGAGGTAGCTGTTCTGGTTCCACGTCACCTGCGCCCCGAACTGCGCGTTCTGGCCAAAGAAGCCCACTCGCGATAGATCGTAGGTGATGGTGAAGTTGGTGTTGGCCTGGAAGGTCGGGCGCTGACCGCTATAGGTCTGCGGCACGTCGCGATCGGCGTGGTTGAGGTCATAGGATTCGGTGACCGAGCTGTAGTTCTGTACCAGCCAGCCGCTGTTGATCATGGACTTGCGCAGGCCGCCCAGGTCGGGCGACAAGGTATCGCACGTCGTGATGATGGCCGTTTCCGATCCGCGCAGTCGGTACTTGTCGTACATGGCGCAGTCGGTGGTTTTGGCTGCCTGGGCAATGCTGTCGTCGGCATGGGCCAACGGTGCCCACGCGGACGCTGCGATGGTGGTGCCGAGCACGGGTGCCGCCAAACGCAAGGCGAAGTGAACCGTCGCGCCTGGGCGCGATGCGTTAGTCATCAATGTCTCCCCCTCAGAGTGGTGCTGCCTGCGCGTCCTGCTGGCGGCAGCGATCAGGTGGTTGCCCGAAAATCGGCGTGGATCGGCTGGCCGGGTGCGCCCGTTCTGCTTGGCGAACCCAGCGTGTAGCGAACCGTCGAAGCCAACGCCGTAGTGGGTAGATCAATGGATACCATCGCGACCAGCAGGGCGCGTAGTTCCATTTATGGATGGCTATGCAAAAAAGTTATAGCCCGATGACGGCCGGGCGGCCTATGGGGAGTGATGAGGCCACCGAAGCGGCACGCGAGAGCGGGTGCCGTCGTACCGGTAAACGCAGCCTATTTGAAGAAGGTTGACGTGAAGATGACACCCAGCGCGTTCTGCGCTGCCTCTTCCGACAATTCTTTTGGAATGGTTTCGTTGAAGAAACGCATGCCGTCGATCAGAGCCATGGTGGTAAAGGCCAGATCTTTGGGCGGGGCGGGCGGCTTGGTGCCACGCATCTGGTAGAAGCGCTCGATGACGTCGGCGATGTCGTCGCGCTTTTCCAAGCAGTACGCATTGAGCCGTGCGCGGAACTTGGCATCGCGCAGCGCCAGCAAGCGCGCTTCAGCCCACAGGATGAAATTCTTCTCATCGCGGTAGACACGCAGGTAGTACTGCGTGATCTGTTCCTCGATGGCTTCCAGCGACTGCGGCGCATCCAGGATCTGGTGCAGGTCCTGGCGCACGCATTGGTGGTCCTGGCTCAGCAGCTCAATGAACAGCTCGGCCTTGCTTTTGAAGTTCGAATAGAACGCGCCGCGCGTGTAGCCCGCCTGCGCGGTGATGTCTTCGACGCTGGCCGCCGCAAAGCCCTTCTTGGCGATGACAAGCGCCGCCGCCTCCAGCAGGCGCTGGTGGGTCTGGTCGCGGCTTTCCTCGCGGGTGAGTCGTTTACGGGCCATGCGCCATGGTAACACCTGTGCCGAAAGTCATCATTTGAATGCTTATTTGAATTCAGATACAACTGTGTATTAGAGTTCATCGGCGTATGAAGGGTGTTCCGGCGGAGCTGGCGCACCTGAATCCCCCATCCCCATCAGGAACGGCTCGTGAACCTTCCCGACTTCCCCGTGCGCGGTTTCGCGCGCAGATCCGCGGCGTGGCTTGGCATGGCGGCAGCGCTGGCCTTGCTGTCTGGCTGTGGCCCATCCGCCCATGACTCCGAAGCGGCGCGCCCTGTCATCGCCTTGCCGGCCTCGGCGGCGGACGGCGCTAACGTGCTGCGCTTTCCTGGCGACATCCACGCGCGCTACGAGATGCCGTTGTCCTTCCGCGTGCCTGGCCAACTGGTGTCGCGCGAGGCGCACCTGGGCGACAGCGTGAAGAAGGGGCAGGTGCTTGCACGCCTCGATGATGCCGACGCCAGCAAGAACGAAGCTGCCGCGCGCGCCGCTCTGGACGCGGCTGAGCACCGGCTGGTGTTCGCCACCCAGCAGCGCGATCGCGACGAAGCGCAGGCGAAGGAAAACCTGATCAGCCAACTGCAGTTGGAGCAGACGCGCGATGCCTATACCTCCGCCTTGGCTAACCAGGTACAAGCCCGCCAGCAGCTCGAACTGGCGCAGAACCAGCATCACTACACCAGCTTGGTAGCCGACCGCGATGGCGCGATCACCAGCGAACAGGCGGAAGTAGGGCAGGTGCTGGCGGCGGGCCAGGCCGTGTTCGGCTTTGCCTGGTCGGGCGAGCGGGACGTGTTCGTGGACGTGCCCGAAAGCCGCATCGGTGAGATCAAGTCGGGCCAGTCGGCGAGCGTCGTTCTTTCCCCGGCGGATGGCAAAGCGCTGACGGCGCACGTGCGTGACATCGCACCAGCCGCCGATCCGGTCAGTCGCACCTACCGCGTCAAACTGGGTCTGGATGATGTCGGGCCGCAGGTGCACCTGGGCATGACAGCTGCGGTCGCGCTACAGATCTCGGCGCAGACCAGCCCGTCCGTACGCCTGCCGGCCACCGCGTTGTTCCATCAGGGCGAGCAACCGGCCGTGTGGGTGGTGCGTCCGTCAGATATGACGCTGGAGCTTCGCCCCGTGACGGTGCTGCGTTACGGCGAGCACGACGTGTTGGTAAGCAATGGCATCAAGGCCGGTGAGCGCGTGGTGATGCAAGGCGTGCACACGGTCAGTGCCGGCGAGAAGGTTGCGCCGATCGATCCGCCGCATCCCGAGGACCGCCCGCTATGACGGCCCCGGCCCCCCACGAGGAAGGTCGCTTCAATCTCTCGGCCTGGGCGTTGCGGCATCAGTCGCTGGTGTTCTTCGTCATGGTGATGGTCGCGGTGTTCGGCATGCTGTCGTACAGCCGGCTGTCGCAGTCGGAAGATCCGCCGTTCACCTTCAAGGTGATGGTGGTGCAGACGTTCTGGCCCGGCGCAGATGCAAAGCAGGTGCAGGAGCAGGTCACCGACCGCATCTCGCGCAAGCTACAGGAAACACCGTCGATCGACTTCCTGCGCAGTTACTCGCGTCCGGGCGAATCGCTGATCTTCTTCAACATCAAGGATTCCGCTCCGGCTTCCAGCGTGCCCGATACCTGGTATCAGGTACGCAAGAAAGTGGGCGACATTGCCACGCAATTGCCGCCGGGCGTGCAGGGGCCGTTCTTCAACGACGAGTTCGGCGACGTCTACACCAACATCTACGCGCTGGAGGGCGATGGTTTCTCGCCGGCGCAACTGCACGACTACGCCGATCAATTGCGCGCCGAGTTGTTGCGCGTACCGGGCGTGGGCAAGGTGGATTTTCTGGGCGACCAGAACCAGCGCATCACCATCGAGATCGCCAACGCGCGCCTGTCTCAGTTGGGCATCACGCCGCAACAGATCGCGCAGGCCATCAACGAGCAGAATGCCGTGGCCTCAGCCGGGGTCATCACCACCGGCGACGATCGCGTGTTTGTACGCCCCACGGGGCAGTTCAGTGACGTTGCTGCATTGGAGAACACCCTGCTGCGCGTCAATGGCCAAAGCTTCCGTCTGGGCGACGTGGCCACCATCCGGCGCGGCTACGACGATCCGCCGACGCAACAGATGCGTTTCATGTCGAAGGACGTACTGGGCATTGGCATCACCATGCAGCCCGGCGGCGACGTAGTCCACCTGGGCAAGGCCTTGGACAAGGCCACGGTGGACCTGCAGAAGCGCCTGCCTGCTGGCCTCAAGCTCAACGAAGTGACCAGCATGCCGCACGCGGTGTCGCATTCGGTCGATGACTTCCTTGAGTCGGTTGCCGAAGCCGTCGGCATCGTGCTGCTGGTCAGCCTGCTCAGCCTGGGCTTGCGCACGGGCATGGTGGTGGTGATCTCCATTCCGTTTGTGCTGGCGGCGACGGCGCTGTGCATGGAGCTGCTTGGCATCGGCTTGCACAAGGTATCGCTGGGTACGCTGGTGCTGGCCTTGGGTCTGCTGGTGGACGACGCGATCATCGCGGTGGAGATGATGTCGGTGAAGCTGGAGCAAGGCTGGAGTCGCCTGCGCGCCGCCGCGTTTGCCTACACCAGTACCGCGTTTCCCATGCTCACCGGTACGCTGGTGACGGTGTCCGGCTTCCTGCCCATAGCGCTGGCGAAATCCGGCACGGGCGAATACACCCGATCCATCTTCGAGGTCTCCGCCATCGCCTTGCTGGTGTCATGGCTGGCGGCGGTGATCGTGATCCCGCTGCTGGGCTATCACATGCTGCCCGAGCATCACGCGCGGACGAAGCCGGGCGACGAGTGGTGGGCGCGTTTTCTGCCAACACGCTGGCGCGATGCACGTCGTGCGAAGGCGCTGGTCGCGCCGACGCACGGTGGCGACATCGACATCTACCAGACCGCGTTTTACCAACGCTTCCGCCGCATGCTCGACGCCTGTCTGAAGCATCGCGTGCCGGTATTGGTGGTGACGGTGGCCTTTTTTGTGGTGTCGATGGCCGGTTTCGCGCTGGTGCCCAAGCAGTTCTTCCCGAGTTCGGATCGGCCAGAGTTGCTTGTCGATCTGCGGTTGCCGGAAGGCGCGTCGTTCGAGGCCACGCTGGCCCAGGTCAAGCGCATGGAAAACGTACTGAAGGATCGCAAAGACGTCGCCAACTACGTCAGCTTCGTAGGCAGCGGCGCGCCACGTTTCTATCTGCCGCTGGATCAGCAGTTGGCACAGCCTAACTTCGCGCAGTTCGTGGTAACCGCCAAAGATGTGGAGAAGCGCGAGGCGCTGGCGAGTTACTTCGATGGTGTGCTGTCACGTGATTTCAGCGCCGTGCGTACTCGCGTCAGCCGTCTCGAGAACGGTCCGCCGGTGGGCTTTCCCGTGCAGTTCCGCATCGATGGCGACGACATTGCGACGGTGCGCGGTATCGCCGAGAAAGTCGCCGCAGTGATGCGCGCAGACCCACGCACGCGCAACGTGCAATTCGACTGGGACGAGCCGGCTGAGCGCTCGGTGCGTTTCGAGATCGATCAGGCCAGGGCACGCCAGTTGGGTGTCAGCTCGCAGGATGTGGCCAATTTCCTGGCGATGTCACTGTCGGGTACCACGGTCACGCAGTACCGCGAGCGGGATAAGTTGATCGCGGTTGACCTGCGCGCGCCCAAGAACGAGCGCGTGCATCCGGACCAGATCGAACAGCTTGCGCTGCCCACGGCCAATGGTCAGGCAATTCCACTCGCCCAGCTCGGCCATGTGCGCTATGGGCTGGAGTATGGCGTGATCTGGGAGCGCGATCGCCAGCCATCGATCAACGTACAGGCCGACACGCGCAACGGCGCGCAGGGCTTGGACGTCACCAACGCCATTGACGCAAAGCTGAGTGAGCTGCGCAGCCAGTTGCCCGTGGGCTATCGCATCGAAGTGGGCGGTTCGGTGGAGCAGAACGCCAAGGCGCAGGGCTCCATCAACGCACAGATGCCGCTGCTCGCCATTGCCGTGCTGACGCTGTTGATGATCCAGCTGCAGAGTATCGGCCGCACCTTCATGGTCGTACTCACCGCACCTTTGGGCTTGATCGGCGTGATCGTGTCGCTGCTCGTGTTCCGCCAGCCATTCGGCTTCGTCGCGATGCTGGGCACCATCGCCATGTTCGGCATCATCATGCGCAATTCGGTGATCCTGGTGGACCAGATTGAGCAGGACATCCGCGACGGCCATTCGCGCTGGGAGGCCATTGTGGGCGCCACCGTGCGCCGCTTCCGACCCATCACGCTCACGGCCGCTGCCGCGGTGCTCGCGCTGATCCCGCTGTTGCGTAGCAACTTCTTCGGCCCGATGGCTACGTCGCTGATGGGTGGTATCACCGTAGCGACCGTGCTCACTTTGTTCTATCTGCCGGCGTTGTACGCCGTGTGGTACCGCGTGCGTGCTGACGAAACGCCGAAGGAGATCGCCCCATGATGCGCTCTGTTCCTCTACGCATGGTGACGCTGGGTGTGGCCGTCGCATTGGCCGGCTGTTCGTTTGCACCGCCAGCGCGGCCGCCAAAGGCACCGGAACCTGCCAGCTACACCGCCACGCCGACACCCCCCACCAGTGCGGAAGCCGCGGGCGTGGCGCAAAAGTTCAGCCTGGGTACGCGCGCCGTGCCGGAATGGTGGAAGGCTTACGGTTCGAGCGAACTGGATGCGCTGGTCGATGAAGGCCTGCAGCACAGCCCTTCACTGGACGCCGCACGCCACACGTTGGAATCAGTGCGCCAGCAATATCGCGCCCAAGTGGGTGACGCGCTGTGGCCTTCGTTCGACGCCGCCAGCCAGGTGGGTCGCCAGCGTGCGCTGGGCCTGCCGAATTTCGGCAGGCCCACCAACATCTACGACGTCTACGCGGGACAACTGCAACTGAGCTATGACTTCGACCTGTTCGGCGTCTCCCGCAACGAAGTGAAGCAGGCAGCAGCGCAGGTGGACTCGCAGTCCTATCAGTTCGATGCCGCTAAGCGGGCACTGGCTGCAAATATCGTGATCACCGCCGTACGGGTGTCGGCATTGGCGGAGCAGGTGAGTGCCACCGAACGGCTCTCTGCGCTTGCGCGCGAACAGATGGCCCTGGCCGGGAAGGCGCACAAGCTCGGTGCGGTAGCGCAGGAAGACGTGCTCGCCTCGCAACGCAGCGCCGCCTCCATCGATGCCAGCCTGCCTGGCCTGCGTGCGCAGGCGCTGCACGAACGCCACGCGCTCGCCGTACTGCTAGGGCGCACGCCGGACCAGGCGCCTGCGCCGTTGTCACTGGCCAGCCTGACCTTGCCCGCCGAGGTGCCGGTGCTGGTGCCTTCCGATCTGCTGAGCCAGCGACCTGACGTGCTGGCGGCGGAAGCAGCGGTGCGCGCGGCGTCTGCACAGGTCGGTGTCGCCACCGGCAATATGTTTCCGCATTTCTCGCTGACGGCTTCGCTGGGCACGGGCGCATTCGACAGCGCCAAGCTATTCACCGGCGCGGGGACGATCTGGGGCGCTACTGCGGGAATCACTCAACCGATCTTCCACGGCGGCGCGCTGCGGGCGCAACGCAATGCAGCGGTCGCGAGCTACGAAGCATCCATTTCGCAGTACCGGCAAACCGTGCTGGGTGCGTTCCAGAACGTGGCGGACACGCTCACTGCACTCGATCAGGACGCGTTGGCGCTGCGCGCAGCACAGAACGGCGAAGTCTCCGCGCGCCAGTCGTTCGACGATGCGCAACGACGCTACCGGCTGGGTTCGGCGTCCTATCCCTCGACGCTCGCCAGCGAATCGGGTTGGCAGAATGCTCGGGTGCAGGCGATTCAGGCTACGGCGACACGCCTGATGGATACGGCAGCGCTGTATCAGGCGATGGGTACGCCGGTGGATGAAACAGCGGGCACACAGGGTGGTGGCGTCGGGGCACAGCGGGGACAGGGCGAGCGCTGAGCGGTTGCCTGGATACTCTGGATCGCATTTTTTAGCGACGCTTGGGAAGGCCGGTCGATCTACCGGCCGTAGCGCCCGGTGCATGCGTTTGGCGCGGCACCGGGCGCGTGCGTTCGCGGGTCTGCCCAAGTGCCGTTGGCGGCGAGCCCACATCATCGCGTACGCCTATTACCTGTTTAATCAGGTAATTAACCCGAGGTAACTCGAGCCAGTCATGAGTGACTTCTGCCAGGGTTGACTAAACTAACCCTTGGGTTCAAAAATGAGAATGATCATTCACCCTCATTTCTAAACTACCCGTCCCCACGGGTACAAGGCCCCCGCCATGTCGCTCGCACGTAAATTTTTGCGCCCACTTCTGGGGGGCGCCCTGGTTTCCGCCACGCTGCTGCTGGCTGCCTGCAGGGGCTCGGCCGAGGCACCCCAGGGTGGCCCGGCCGAAGTTACGGTGGTGACGCTCAAGCCTCAACCGGTCACCGTCACCCGCGAACTGCCAGGACGCACCAATGCCTTCCTGATCGCCGAGGTGCGGCCACAGGTGAATGGCATCATCAAGCAGCGCCTTTTCGAAGAGGGCGCGATGGTGAAGGCGGGGCAGCCGCTCTATCAGTTGGAAGACGCGCAATACCGCGCCGATAACAACAACGCCAAGGCGGCGTTGGCCAAGGCCAAGGCGGCGCTGTACTCCGCGCAGCTCAACGCCAAGCGCACCAGCGAGCTGGCGCGCATCGATGCGGTGAGCAAGCAAGACAACGAGAACGCCACCGCGGCATGGCAACAAGCCGAGGCGGACGTAGCGGCGGCACAGGCATCGGTGGAAAGCACCGGCGTGACGCTCGCCTTCGCCCGCATCGTGTCGCCGATCACCGGCCGCATAGGCAAGTCCAGCGTCACGCCGGGTGCGTTGGTCACGGCCAACCAGTCCGAGCCGATGGCGCGCGTGCAGCAGTTGGATCCGGTGTTCGTTGACGTCACCCAGTCCAGTGGCGAGTTGCTGGCGCTGCGCAAGCAGATCGCTGCAGGGGCGCTGAAGGAGTCGGACGGCACGCCAGTGAAGATCCTGTTGGAGGACGGCACCCCGTATACGCACGAGGGCAAGCTGCAGTTTTCTGACGTCAGCGTGGACCCCACCACGGGCAGCTTCGCGCTGCGTGTGATCGTGCCCAATCCCGAGCATGCGCTGTTGCCCGGTATGTATGTGCGCGCCGTGCTGGACAAGGGCACCAATCCCAAGGCGCTACTGGTGCCGCAGGCCGGTATCGCACGCGACCCCAAGGGCGGTGCCACCGTGATGCTGGTGGACAAGGACGGCAAGGCCGCGCTGCGCGACGTGCAGGTGAGCCGCACCATCGGCGACCAGTGGTTGGTCGAGAGCGGTTTGTCGGCGGGTGACCGGGTGATCGTGGAAGGGTTGCAGATGATCCAGCCCGGCATGCCGGTACACGCGGTTGAAGCGGGCGCACCTGCTGCAGCTGGCGCGCCTGGCGCGTCGGCACAGGCATCGACGGCCCACTAAGGACTTCTACCCATGGCCAGGTTTTTTATCGATCGCCCCATCCTTGCGTGGGTCGTCGCCATCATCGTCATGCTTGCGGGTGCGTTGTCGCTGACACGCTTGCCTATCTCGCAGTATCCGGTGATCGCGCCGCCGCAGGTGACCATCAACGCCAACTACCCGGGTGCCTCCGCTCAGGCGGCGGAAGACTCGGTGGCGCAGATCATCGAGCAGAACATGAAAGGCCTGGACGGCCTGATCTACATGTCCGCCACCAGCGATTCCGATGGCTCGGTGCAGGTGACGCTCACCTTCGAGAACGGCACCAACCCCGATATCGCCCAGGTGCAGGTGCAGAACAAGCTGCAGCTCGCCACGCCGCTGCTGCCGCAGATCGTGCAGCAGCAGGGCATTAACGTGGTCAAGTCCAGCTCCGGCTTCCTGATGGTGGTGGGCTTTGTATCCGAGGATGGACGTCTGGATGGCGAAGACATCTCCGATTTTGTCTCTGCCAACGTGGTGGACCCGCTCAGCCGTGTGGAAGGCGTGGGCAATATCGAAGTGTTCGGCTCCAAGTACGCCATGCGTATCTGGCTGGACCCGAACAAGCTCGATACCTACAAACTGACACCCGCGGAAGTGGTGACGGCGTTGCGCGCCCAAAACCAACAGGTGGCCGTGGGTCAGATTGGCGGCAACCCCGCGGTGAAAGGCCAGCAGCTCAACGCCACGGTGATTGCGCAACAGCGCATGCAGACGCCGGAGCAGTTCCGCAACATCGTCGTTCGCAGCAACACCGATGGCTCGGTGTTGACGCTGGGTGACGTGGCGCGCGTGGAGCTGGGTCTGCAGGACTATGGCTTCACCAGCAAGTTCAACGGCAAGCCAGCCACCGGTATCGCAATCTCACTCACCTCCGGTGCCAATGCGCTGGCAACAGCGGAGCGCGTGCAGGCATCGTTGAAGCAGATGGAGCCCTCGTTCCCGCGCGGCGTGAAGTCGGTGATCGCGTTCGACAGCACGCCGTTCGTGAAAGTGTCGATCAAGGGCGTGATCAAGACGCTGCTGGAAGCGATCGTGCTGGTGTTCCTGGTGATGTATCTGTTCTTGCAGAACTTCCGGGCCACGCTGATCCCGACCATCGCCGTGCCGGTGGTACTGCTGGGTACGTTTGGTGTGCTCGCGGCCATGGGTTACTCCATCAACATGCTGACCATGTTCGCCATGGTGCTGGCCATCGGTTTGCTGGTGGACGACGCCATTGTGGTGGTGGAGAACGTCGAACGCGTGATGAGCGAGGAGGGATTGTCGCCGCTCGAAGCCACGCGCAAATCCATGACGCAGATCACCGGCGCACTGGTGGGCATTGCGCTGGTGTTGTCGGCGGTGTTTGTGCCGATGGCATTCCTGAGCGGTTCCACGGGTGTGATCTATCGCCAGTTCTCGGTGACCATTGTGTCGTCGATGGCCTTGTCGGTGCTGGTGGCTCTCGTGTTGACACCGGCGCTGTGCGCAACTTTGCTCAAGCCTATCGCCAAAGGTCACCACGTATCCGAGCGTGGCTTCTTTGGCTGGTTCAATCGCAAGTTCGACCAGGGCACGCTGAAGTACGAGCGCAGCGTGGGCGGCATCATCGCGCGCAGCCGGCGTTTCCTGCTGGTGTTCGTAGCGATGAGCGCGGCGATGGTGGTGGTGTTTCTGCGCCTGCCCACCTCGTTCCTGCCGATGGAAGACCAGGGCTTTGCTTTCACCATTGTGCAGGCGCCGGTAGGTGCTACCACCGAGCGCACTGCCCACGTGATGGCACGCGTGGAAAAGCAGTTTATGGACGATCCGGCGGTCGATTCGGTGTTTTCGGTGCAGGGCTTCAGTTTTGCCGGTGCCGGCCAGAATACGGGCATGGCCTTTGTGCAGTTGAAGGACTGGAGCGTGCGCCACAAGGCCGACCTGAGCCTGGATGCGGTGATCGGGCGCGCCATGGGCGCTTTCAGCCAGATCAAGGAAGCGATGGTGTTCGCTTTCGCGCCGCCGGCCGTGCCGGAGCTGGGCAACTCAGCGGGCTTCGATTTCTACCTGAAGGACAACGCCGGCCTCGGCCATGCGGCTCTGGTGGAGGCGCGTAATCAGTTCCTGCAGGCAGCCGCCCAGAGCAAGCTGCTGGCCAATGTGCGTGCGAATGGCCAGGACGACACACCGCAGTTCCGCATCGACGTGGATTACCGCAAGGCCGCAGCGCAGGGCCTCGCCATTGGCGACATCAACGACACCTTGACGATGGCCTGGGGTGGTCAGTACGTCGACGACTTCATGGATCGCGGCCGCGTAAAGCGTGTGTTCGTGCAGGCCGACGCGCCGTTCCGCATGGCGCCGGAAGACTTCGAAAAGTGGTCGGTGCGTAACGCCAGCGGCGCGATGGTGCCGTTCCGCGCCTTTGCCAACACACGTTGGGATTTCGGCTCGCCGCGTCTTGAGCGCTACAACGGTGTCTCCGCCATGCAGATCAACGGCGAGGCTGCGCCGGGCGTGAGCTCGGGTGATGCCATGACGGAGGTGGAGAAGCTGGTGGCGAAATTGCCGCGTGGCGTTGGCATGGAATGGACCGGCCAGTCGTATCAGGAGCGTGAGGCCGGAGCACAAGCGCCGCTGTTGTACACGCTGTCCGTGCTGGTGGTGTTCCTGTGTCTGGCCGGCCTGTACGAGAGTTGGACGATTCCCACGTCCGTGCTGCTGGTGGCGCCGCTGGGCATCCTCGGCACGGTGGTGGCGGCGTATCTCGCAGGGTTGGATCGCGATGTGTATTTCCAGGTCGCGATGCTTACTACGGTGGGTCTGTCGAGCAAGAACGCCATCCTGATTGTGGAGTTCGCCAAGGAGAACCTGGAGAAGGGCATGGACCTGATCGCCGCGACGTTGCTGGCGGTGCGTACGCGTCTGCGTCCCATCCTGATGACCTCGCTGGCTTTTGGTCTGGGCGTGTTGCCGCTGGCGCTCGCCAGCGGGGCAGGTTCGGGTGCGCAGCGCGCGATTGGCACCGGCGTGTTGGGCGGCATGGTAGCCGGCACGGCGCTGGGCATCTTCTTCGTACCGCTGTTCTTCGTGATGGTGCGGCGCGTGTTCGGCAAGAAAATAGCTCCGGTCAGCGACATGCCGGCGGCGGGAGAAACCATCCATGAGTAAGCCCATCCTGGCCGCGTGCTGCGCGGCCATTGCCCTGGCCCTCGGCGGCTGCGTGAGCATGGCACCCAAGCTGCCCGCGGCGCAGGCGGGTATCCCGGCGTCGTGGCCCTTGCCGGAAGCCACCGCCGCCGAGCCGGGTCGCGCGGAGGACATCGGCTGGCGCCAGTTCTTCACCGATCCCAAGCTGGCGCGCTTGATCGAGCTGTCGCTCGACAATAACCGCGATCTGCGCGTGGCTGTGCTCAACGTGGAGAAGGCGCGCGCGCAGTACCGCATCCAGCGCGCCGACCGTGTGCCGTCGGTGAACGTCACTGGCCAGTCGACACGCACCGGCGTGAGTGGTCAGCCGTTGAGCGAGCAATACCGCGCCGATCTGGGCACAACCAACTTCGAACTGGATCTGTTCGGTCGCGTGAACTCGCTGAGCAATGCCGCACTGGAGCGCTACCTGGCCCAGGATGAATCGCGACGCAGCACGCAACTGAGCCTGATCGCGGAGGTCGCCAACGCCTACCTCACGCTGGCGGCGGATCAGGAGTCGCTGAAGGTGGCCCAGGCCACGCGTGACAATCAGGAAGTCTCGTTCGAGCTTACGAGCAAGCGGCACGCCCTGGGCGCAGCCTCCCAGTTGGATCTGAGCCAGGCGCAGACTACGGTGGAAAGTGC
The DNA here is from genome assembly GCF_002878475.1 of Dyella sp. AD56. Classification (NCBI taxonomy): domain Bacteria; kingdom Pseudomonadati; phylum Pseudomonadota; class Gammaproteobacteria; order Lysobacterales; family Rhodanobacteraceae; genus Dyella; species Dyella sp. AD56. The sequence goes on along the minus strand of NZ_NRDP01000030.1, from coordinate 125,919 downwards.
GCGCGCCGATATGGCTCGCTACACGGGGCTGGTGGCGCAGGACACCAACGCGCTGCGTCTGTTGGTGGGCGCACAGTTGGACGATGCACTGCTGCCTGACGGGTTGGATGGTGATGTCACCATGTTGGGGGCATTGCCGGCAGGCCTGCCTTCCGACGTGCTGTTGCGCCGGCCGGACATTCTGCAGACGGAGCACTTGCTGCGTGCGGCGAATGCGGATATCGGCGCGGCGCGTGCGGCTTTTTTCCCTTCCATCCAGCTCACTGGCAGCGTGGGGACGGTCAGCAACGATCTCTCCGGTCTATTCAAGAGCGGCAGCGGCACATGGACCTTCATGCCGCAGATCACTGTGCCGATCTTCCAGGGCGGTCGACTCACCGCACAGTTGGCGGGCGCCAAGGCCGACCAGCAGATTGCGTTGGCGCAGTATGAGAAGGCAATCCAGACCGGCTTTCGCGAAGTGGCCGACGCGCTGGTGCTGACCCGCACGCTGGCCGATCAACGCCAGGCGCAGGAGGCCTTGGAGAGTGCGGCGGCACGAGCGGACGAACTGTCGAAGGCTCGTTACCGTGCGGGGCGCGACAGCTACCTGGAGTCGCTGGTGACGCAGCGTTCGTTGTACAGCGCGCAGCAGCAACTTATTGCGACGCGACTGGCCGAGCAGACCAACCGGGTTACTTTGTATAAAGTGCTGGGAGGCGGCTGGAACGAACGAGCACCATGAGTCAACGCAAGACATCCGACGACAAACCCCTGAGCGAACGTGCCAGGGAACAACGCGAGCGCATCCTCGCGGCTGCGCAGCATTGCTTCGTCAAATACGGCTTCCACGCAGCGAGCATGGCCAACATCGCTGAAGCGGCCGGGATGAGCGCGGGACTTATCTATCGCTACTTTCCCAACAAGAGCACCATCGTGCTGGCCATCATCGAGCGCCAGACCGAGATCGAGTTGGAGGACATGCGCGCCTTCAACGCATCGATGGACATGACCGAGATGCTGGTGGAGACGTTCGACACCTGGACGCATCCCAAGCCCGACATGCGCATCACCAATGCTGCGCTGTTTCTGGAGGCCAGCGCAGAGGCCACGCGCGACAAAGCGGTGGCGAAGGCCATGCACCAGACCGATCAGCTGTTCTGTACCGAGATGCAGGCGATCTTGATGCGGCCGGTGGCCGACGGTGGTTTTGGTATGTCAGCAGAGCTGGCGCGCCAGCGCTCGCTAGTGCTGACCTTCCTGTTCGAAGGCCTGGCCGTGCGCGCAGCGCGCGATCCCGGGCTGGACATGGACTGGCTGCGTTCGGCATTGAACGACGTGATGCCACACTTGCTCGGGAAATAACAGACGTACCCGCCGCGCTGATCGCGGCGGGACATCACGGCGGGTTACCAGCGATAACGGGCGGAAACGGTGATCTCACGCGGGTAGCCGTAATAGCACCAGATGGCGCTGTTGCAGGCAGATACGTACTCACGATCGAACAGGTTCGCCGCCGTGACCTGGAAGCGCCAGTTCTGAATGTCGTAGTGCGCATTGGCGTCGAACAGTGTGTAGCCGCCGGTATGGAACTGGTTGAACGCATCGCCGTAGTGATCGCCGATAAAGCGCACGCCACCGCCAAAACCCAGGCCGGCGAGTACGCCCTCGTGGACACCGTAGTCAGCCGATAGTGATGCCTGCTGCTTGGGCACCAGTGCCACTTGTTTGCCGAGTGTGGCGTCGTTGGCGTGGGTGACCTTGGCGTCCGTGTAGGCGTACGCGGCCGTCATGCTCAGGTGGTCCGTCACGGCCACGTTCGCTTCGAGTTCTGCGCCACGCGTGCGCGTCTGGCCTTGCTGCAACGAGAAGAACAAGTGGTCGGGGTCGACCGTGAGTGAGTTCTTCTGCGTGAGTTGGTAAACGGCGCCGGTGATCAGCGTACGTCCGTCGGGCGTCTGGTACTTGAGGCCGGCTTCGTACTGGTCGCCAGTGATCGGTTTGTATGCGTTGCCGTCAAACGTGGTGCCCACCGTGGTCTTGAACGAGTGGGAGTAGGCGACGTACGGCACCAGCCCGATGTCGGTGGTGTAGTTGACGCCCAGGCGACCGGAGAACGCGTTGTCGTTTTGCTTGTCGCGCGTGTTGGCGATCAGGTCTTTCACGTCGTTGCTGACCCAGTCCTCGCGGCCGCTGGCGACGATGCCCCATTTGCCGATGGTGATCTGGTCCTGCACGTACGCACCCAATTGCTCCAGCAGGCTGTTGGTGTGATACGTGTACGGCGCGGGTGCGATGGGCTGCCCGTAGATCGGGTCGAAGATATCGATCGGCGGGGCCGAGGCATAACCCGACTTGTAGTCGTTGTGGCTGTGCAGATAGTCCACGCCCATCAGCACGTTGTGCTGCACGTTGCCCTGGTCGAATTTGGCCTCGACCTGGTTGTCCACGGCGAACACGTTGGCGTGATCCACCAACGGATAGTTGTAGCGGTTGAGCGTGCGCAGGTCGTCCTGCAAGCCCAGGCTGCCGATGGAGCGGTGGTCCACCTTTTCATTCTGCAGGCGCATGTCCTGACGGAACGACCAGGTGTCGTTGAAGCGATGCGTAAAGGCGTAACCGATCGATTCGTCGGTTTTCCAGTAGTGGTCGTATCCCGGCTCGCCCGGATTCACGTCACGCGGAATTTGTCCGTTCGGGTTGGGGTAGAGCGTGCCCTGCGACGGCAGGAAGCCACCCACGCCATCCGACAGAGCGCGCTGGTAGCGCGGCAGCAGCGTGAACGACGTGTTGTCATCGGGCTGCCAGGTCAGGCTGGGGGCGAAGTAGTAGCGGTCGTCCTTCGAATGCTTGATGTTCGAGTCGCCTTGCCGGGCCAGCGCTACCAAACGCCACAGCCAGTGGCCGTCGCTGTCGAGCTGTCCGCCGGTATCGCCAGCCAGTTGCTTCTGACCGAAGCTGCCCACGGTCGCGATGATTTCGTGCGGAGCATCCAGGCTGGGGCGCTTGCTCGTCATGTCCATCATGCCGCCGGGTGGCAACTGGCCATACATGGCTGACGACGGGCCCTTGTTCACTTCGACGCGCTCGAGGCCATACGGCTCGATGCGCGAATCCGCGGTCCAGTCGCCATTGGGCAGCGCCAGGCCGTCGAGGAATTTGGCGGGGTCGTAACCGCGCACCAGAATCCAGTCGCTGCGCGGGTCGGCACCATAGCTGCCACCCACCGCGCCGGCGAGATAACGGACGGCCTCGTCCAGGCCCTGCATGCCATATAGCTGCATGCGATCAGGCGTGATGGTGCTTACCGATTGCGGGATCTCGACGGCCGGAGTTTCCGTCTTGGTCGTGGAGTACACGACATTGACAGCCTCGAGGGCGACGCTTTTCTTGTCGTCCTTCTGGGGTGTCGTGGATGCAGGCGTGGTCGCGTTGTCGGTCTGGTCGTCGGCATAAGCCGGGGAGGCCAGGGCAAGGGTCATGGCTGCCAGAAGCGCGCTTCTGGAGAAGAGGGCGGACATCAGTCGTTGTTCCCGGGGCGACGTGGCCGTGGCTCGGATGGGGCACGGCTCATGGGTTGCAAAGCACAAGATGATAATGATTCTTATTTTTGAATCAACTTCTTGCTGCCTGTCTGCGGCAATTACTCCCTTGGGCCTTGTCTCGATGCCTGCAAGTTCTTGCGAAAATGCAGGCTTTTACCGCGCGTTGTCGGAAGTTGACTAGTAATGCGAATGATTCGCGAAAGCGTTCTGATCTATGCTGCGCCGCTCAAGTTGGGGACAAGCTTTCTGCAAAGGGGCAGGCATGTTTCGAAAGCGCAGTCGTAAAGGGACGTTGGATGGGCGCAGCGCGTCTGCTGTTTTCCTGGCAGCACTTGGCGTGGGCTCGGCAGGCGTGGTCGCAACAGGTGACGCGTGGGCCGGTGTTCCGCCGTTGTCGGTGCCGATCAGCTCCGACCAGGTCAATGGTCAACCCAAGAACCTCGCGAGCTTTCTGGGTGATCTCAAGCGAAGCAACTTTATGCTTGGCGACATGTTTGGCTTGCGCAGTGGGCTGAGCAAGTACGGCATCTCGCTGGCGATCCAGGAAACCAGCGAAGTGCTGGGCAATGCGACGGGCGGCACGCAGCGAGGCGCCCAGTACGACGGTCTCACGCAGATGATCATGCAGTGGGATACACGTCGCGGCATCGGCTGGTACGGCGGCTTGTTCAATATCAGCGCGCTCCAGATCCACGGCCAGAATCTGAGTGCCAATAACCTCTCGACCATACAAACCGCCAGCGGTATCGAAGCGGATCGCGCGACGCGTTTGTGGGAGATGTGGTACGACCAGAAGTTCCTGGAAGAAGATCGGCTGGACATCAAGGTCGGCCAGCAAAGCGTCGATCAGGAATTCATCGTCAGCAGCAACGCGTCGTACTTCGTCAATACGATGTTCGGCTGGCCCGCGTTGCCCTCGTACAACATGCCGGGGGGCGGTCCTGCGTATCCGCTGTCGGCGCTTGGTGTCAGGTTCCGCTATCGCCCCGTGGATTCCATCAACCTTCTGGTTGGCGTGTTCAACGGCAGCCCTACAAAGAACAACCAAGGCGATCCGCAGCAGACCAATCCTTCCGGCACCAGTTTCCCGCTGGGTGGTGGGCGATTGATCATGGCGGAATTGCAGTACGCCTATCCGTCGTTGGGCAGCATGGTGTATCCGGGCGAATCGGCTCCGCTGGCGCGCACGTATCGACTCGGCGCCTGGTACGACACCGAAAGCTTTGCGGATCAGCGCTACGACACGCAAGGCGTGGCGCTGGCGAACCCGCAGAGCAATGGTGTTGCGGCGAACCACAAGGGCAACTTTTCCTTGTATGCCGTTGCCGATCAGATGCTCTGGCGTAGCAGCACCGATCCTAATCACACCTTCAACGCGTTTGGTCGTGTGATGGGCACGCCGCAGAACGATCGGAACTTCATCCGCTTCAGCATGAACGCGGGCGTTGTGCTGCACGAACCATTTCGAAACCGCGCGGACGATACGTTCGGCGTCGGCATGGGCTACGTACGTGTCTCCACCGGTATTGCCGGGGCTGATCGCGACACAGCGTACTTTGCCCAGTTGATTGATCCCAACAGCTACAACCCGATCCGCAGTTCCGAAACCTATGTCGAGATGACTTACCAGTATCAGCTTCGACCGTGGTGGCAGTTGCAGCCGGATCTTCAATACGTGTTCAACCCCGGTGGCGGGATAGCCAACCCCAACGAACCCACGCGTCGCATCGGCAACGAGCTGGTGCTTGGGTTGCGTACCAATATCCTGTTCTGAGGTGTCGCCGATGAATGATTCGATCTTTAGTGGAAAGGGTGGGGCGCTGGCCCTCGCAGTGGCACTCATGACGTGTGCGGCACAGGCTGCGGCGGATGAACCCAAGGGTATGCTGGAGTCCATTCACCGTCATGTGACGTTGACTTCGTCGGTCACGGAGAACGGGGACTTGAATCCCTATGCGGTCGTTGTCGCGCCGGTCTCTGCAGGCGCCATCCAGAAAGACGATGTGCTGGTCGACAACTTCAATAACCTGTCCAACCTGCAGGGCACAGGCACGACCATCATCGATTATCGGCCCTCGACCAAGCAGACCACGCTGTTCGCCAAGCTGCCGCAGAAACTGCCGGAATGCCCGGGTGGCGTGGGTTTGACCACGGCGATGACCATGCTCAAGAGCGGTTGGGTGATTGTTGGCAGTACCCCGAGCACCGACGGCACCACCGCCACCAAAGGCGATGGTTGCCTGATCGTGCTGGATCCCAATGGCAAGATGGTGGCGGCATGGTCGGCCGACCATCAACGATCCCTGGGGCGATATGGCCGTGGTGGATCGTGGTGACACCGCCACGTTGTTTATCAGCATGGCGGGCTTTGGACTGCGCAGCCCAGACGTGATCGATAAGGCCACCGGCTTTCCGGAAGTCATTCACAAGGCGACGGTGCTGCGCCTGAATATCAAGATTCCCGACGGCAAGCCGCCGGTGCTGGTCGATCAGACCGTCGTGGGCGATGGTTTCGCGCAGCGCGCGGATCGCGACAACTTCCTGCTGGGTCCAACCGGGTTGTCATTGGGGCCGGACAATACGCTTTACGTGACGGACGGCCTGGATAACGTCATCACCGCCATTCCGGATGCCGTTGATCGCACGACCAGCGGGGGCACTGGCAAGTTGGTAACCAAGGACGGCTTGTTGAGCTGGCCGCTTGCGATGGTCTACACCCCGGCCGGGCATCTCCTGGTTTGCAACGGCAAGGACGGTCAGCTCGTGGAGGTCGATCCGGCCGGCGGCAAGCAGATCTATAGCCAGTGGATTGATTCCGATCAGGCGCAATCGCCGCCTGGCAATGGCGATCTTTTTGGTATTGCCCTGACCCCGGACGGCCAAGGCTTCTACTACGTCGAAGACGACATGAATACCTTGGTGAGAGGCGGAAAATGAGCACCACCGACGATTCCAGGTTACACGGCCGGCGTCGTTTTCTCGCATCGGCAACGACATTGGCAGCGGTCGCTTCCGTAGCGCCCGCGCTGTCCTACGCACGTAGTCGGAATGCACCCGATGCGAGTGCCGGTGATGGCGACGTCGTACCGTTCTTTGGCGAGCATCAGGCGGGCATTGCCACGCCTCAGCAGTCGCACGTGTATTTCGCCGCTTTCGATGTCGCGACGGAGAAGCGCGACGAGCTGATTGCCTTGTTGAAGACATGGACGAATGCAGCGGCGCGCCTGACCCAAGGTCAGACCGCCGCACCACTCTCCAACGATCCGGGCAAGGAGCCGCTTGATTCGGGAGAGTCGCAAGGACTGCCGGCCAGTCGCCTCACGGTGACCTTTGGATTTGGCGCAACGCTCTTCGTGAAGGACGGTAAGGAGCGCTTTGGCCTTGGTGATCATCGGCCCGCCGCGCTGGTGGATCTTCCGCGTTTCAACGGTGACCAACTGGTCGCGGAGCGCACTGGCGGCGATCTTTGCATCCAGGTGTGTGCGAACGATCCGCAAGTAGTTTTCCATGCCGTGCGGCAGTTTGCGCGCCTGTCCTATGGCGCTGCTAAGTTGCGCTGGGCGCAGACGGGCTTTCTTTCCGCCGGCAAGTCTGCGCATGAAACACCGCGCAATCTGATGGGGTTCAAGGATGGCACCATGAATCCCAGCGCGTCCGACCCAAAGACCATGAGCGACTTTGTGTGGGCGGGCAGCGAAACGGCGTGGATGCAGGGTGGTTCCTATCTGGTGGCGCGGCCCATCCGCATCGCTCTCGAACACTGGGACCGCATGAAGCTCGCGTTCCAGGAGCAGGTGATGGGGCGTCACAAAGACACCGGCGCCCCATTGGGCAAGACGGGCGAGTTCGATGCGCTGGATCTTGAGGCCAATGATGCCGACGGAAACCCTGTGCTACCGGAGAATTCCCACGTTCGGTTGGGTGCGCCCGCGGTCAATGACGGTGCGCAGATTCTTCGTCGCTCCTACTCCTACGACAACGGTCTGAGCTTTACAGCGGAGCGTTGGCCGCCGTGGCACCAAGGCATGGAGTTCGACGCCGGCCTGATGTTTCTGTGCTTCCAACACGATCCGCGTCAGGGCTTCATCAAGATCTTCGACAAGATGTCCAAGTTCGACATGATGAATCAGTTCGTGACGCATATTGGCGGTGGTGTGTTCGCGTGCCCGCCAGGTGCGCGAGAGGGCGGATATGTGGGCCAAAGTTTGTTTGGCGTTGCTTGAGAAGCTTGATCCGCGTGTCGTGTCTGGTTGCGTGGGGTCGCAAGTGCCAAGGTCTGGCACTTGCGGCTATCCAGGCACGCCGACCTCAGTGTCTGCGCGGTGCTGAAAGAGACGGACCGAGTAGTACCTTGTCGTCCTCGTCATGCAGCGCGGCCTCCAGCATGTCGACGACCTGCTCGCCTTGATCGGCGAAAACCATTTCCAGCGCTGTGTGTCCGTCAAATCCGTCGATGTGCGTATGAAGCAACCAGTCCCAAACCGCGGTGCGATTGGGTTCCAGCTGTTCAGCCAGTTGGAAGATGCGTCGGAAGATGCCTTGGCTCATGTTCAGAAGATGTAGCTCAGGGAGATGAAATAACTCTCCGTATGATCGGCGTCGACCATGGGGCTGTCCTTCACGGCGTCCGGCAAACGCGCATAGCGCACGCCGGCTGAGGTTAGCCAGGATCGAGATAGCTTGTAGGTGGCCGACATGCCGAGGTACGGCATGGAGCCGCTGCCGGCGCGATAAAAGCTCAGCCCACTTCGAGAAGCATCGGCTGCGCTTATGCCGTAGTAGTAATTATTGATCGCGCCCGTGTCGTACGTGACGCCCAAGGTCGGCGTCAGCAGCAGACTTCCTTCCTTCATCGGGAAGCTGTAGTTCGCATCAAGCACCTCGCCGCCACCGTGGCCAGTGAATTCCTTTTGCGCACTCGCTTGAAGAACACCCCAGTTCGCGCGATGCAACCATGCCACGCCGGCGATGCCGGAAATGTCACGATCGGAGAGACGACGAAGGCGTGGATCGTTGGTGTCGTCATGCATGAAACGATTGCCCAATGGCGATGCGATAACGGAGAACTCATCCGACCCGGTGGTGAATAGCCGATATCCGAGGCTGGCTCCCCGCACATAGAACGACTTGCCTTCATAGCTGACCAACGGCATCGGCCATGCCTTGTTGCTGTAGTCGCGATACGGGCTGGGACTCCAAATGGCGCCTATGCCTATGGTCCACGTGCGGTTTTGCTCTGGCGACGATTGCGCAGCGGTACCGGCGCAGTAAAGGGTGCCCATCGAAATAACGACCAGGCTGGCGAGACGTTGGGAAATAGTTGGCATGGGATGCAGGCTGATAATCCAAGCGCTGCATGCTGGGGAACCTACATTGCCCGAACATTGCGCCGGCTAAGCAACCTAACTGCTAGAGTCATCGCCCCGGCCATGGCGGGCTGAGAAGGAGCAACCGCCTCACTATGCGTATCCTGCTGGTCGAAGACGAACCAGAAATGGCCATCGCCTTATGCGCGGCCTTGCAGCGCCACGGCATGCTGGTAGATACCGCACCCGATCTGTCGCAGGCGGGTGAAGCCTTGCGTCAAAACGTCCATGATCTGCTCCTGCTCGATCGCCAATTGCCGGATGGCGACGGCATCACGCTCATTCGGTTGGCGCGCAAGTATCGGGCAGATCTGCCTGTCATCATGCTGACGGCGCGTGGCGCGCTGCCCGATCGTGTCGCTGGCCTTGATCTTGGCGCGGATGATTATCTGGTCAAACCGTTCGCCATCGAGGAGTTGTTGGCGCGTATTCGCGCGATATCCCGACGCCCCTCACAACTGGTCTTGCCCACGGCAACCGTTGGTAACCTCACGTTCGATTTTTCCACGCATGAAGCCTTCGTCGAGGGTGTCCTGTTGCCGCTTCCGCGACGTCAAATGCTGGTGCTGGAGGCACTGTTCCTGCGGCATGGCCGTACCGTTCGACGCGAAGTGCTTCAGGAGTCGGTATATGACTTCAATGACGAGATTCAGTCGAATGCGCTGGATGCTCACGTTTCAAAATTGCGCCGTTCATTGGCCGAATCCGGTGCGCGTGCCGATATTCATGTCATTCGCGGCATCGGCTATCTGCTGAAGGAGCGTCCCGATGTTCGCGAGGAGTAAATCGCTGGTCTTTCAGCTGTCGTGGCGAATCATCGGCTTGCAGTTGTTGGCGGTCCTTGGCCTGATCGTTGTCGTTACGTTCTCGTATCACCAGGAAAACGTCTCTTACATCGACGACAGCGTGCCCCGTGTCATTCAGGATGCCTTGCATCTTGATTCGTCAGGGCATTTGGCCCTCGCTGATGATAAAGACGTGCAGGCACTCTTACGTGCGCAACCAGGCTTGTGGTTTGTGGTGGAGGACGAACAGGGGCGGCAACTCGAGCATGGCGAGGTGCCAGCGATTTATCGTCCACTGGCGTCGTCGCTGTCACATCTGGGGGCAACGGAGATCCACGATAGTCGCCCGCCTTACACGCTTACCATGCGCACCCGCCTTGGTGAGACCTCGTTTGGACAGGTGCACATCATGTGCGGCGGCGTCGCGTCGGTGAAGCTCGGACCTGTGCTCGTTGGAGTGGCCAGCTATCTTGCCTGGCGCATGACGTTGCCGCTTATATTGGCTACGTTGGTCGTCATGCCATGGCTCATTCGTCGCGCCATATCAGGTGTCCGAGAGGTAGCCGAGCAAGCGCGAGCGATCAATATTGATGAGCGTAGTGCGCGATTGGCCGACCAGGCGGTACCCCGCGAGCTGCAACCTATGGTGCAGGCCTTCAACGCGGCGCTTGAGCGACTCAATGAAGGCTACGAAGCGCGTGATCGCTTCCTTGTCGATGCCGCTCACGAGCTGCGCGCACCGATTGCCATTCTGGAAGCGCGCATTGAGACACTGGTGGCTGGCGCATCCCGGAGCCGGCTGCTGGCCGACGTGGCACGGTTGTCCAATCTCGCGGAACAGCTGCTCGACCTGCAACGACTGAGCCGGCCACAAGATGCTTTCGAGCCGCTTGACCTGGTGGCTCTATCGAGCGAAGTGGCTGCCGATGTGGCGCCGATGGTTGTTGACGCAGGCTACGAGCTGGCCTTGGACGCACCGGACGCCCATGTGATGGTCATGGGTGATCGCATGGCTTTGTCGCGCGCCCTGACAAATTTGCTTCAGAACGCCATTGCCCATGGTGGCGGCCGGGGCGTGATCACGATTGTCGTCAAGGAAGACGGCACGCTTGGCGTGAGTGATCAGGGGCCTGGTGTTCCCGTTGATGAGCGACACCGCATCTTTGACCCTTTCTATCGCCTGCGTCCCAGCAGTACCGGCGCGGGACTCGGCCTGCATTTGGTGCAGGAAATCATCGCGTTGCATCGCGGACGAGTGGAGGTTACCGAGGCGGATGGCGGCGGCGCATGCTTTCGCCTATGGCTTCCCCGTTGCGGGGATACCGCTTAGGCAACGGGCGTGATGTCACGCCCATTGCCAGATCGACGCGGATTGTTTCAGTGGCTCACCAGTCGTAGGTGGCCGTGAGCATGGCGGTGCGGCCGGGGCCGTAGATGCAGCGGGTGGCGTCATAGCAGCCGGCGACATACACCTTGTTCGCCAGGTTGCTCAGATTCAGAGCCAGGCGCCACTGCGGCAACTGGTAGAACGCCGTGGCATCGATCAGCGTGTAGCCAGGCACGTGCAATGAGTTGTCCGGAGCGCCGCGCGACGAGCTGGTATAGCGCACACCAGTACCTACGCCCAGGCCCGCCCAGTCACCCTGTGGGATGGTGTAGTCGGCCCATACGGAAGCGAGTTCGTGCGGGATGGGAATGGAGGTCGGCCACTTGTTCAGCGTGTTGTCGTTGGCCTTGGTATTGCGCACGTCTTGATAGGTATAGGCACCCAGCAGGTTGAAGCCGTCGCCGAATGCTGTGCGTGCTTCGAGCTCCACGCCACGCGAGCGCACTTCACCGGTCTGCAGCGAGCCGTTAGGGAAGCTCAGCTGGTCTGGGTTTGGCGTAAGCACGTTCTGTTGGCGGATCTGGAATACCGCTGCAGTAAGCGAGGTGCGTCCGCCCGGTGGCTGGAAGCGCAGGCCTGCCTCGTACTGCTTGCCGGTGGTCGGTCGGAACGGTGCTCCGTAGGCGTTTGGTGTGGTGGTCGGGTTGAACGATTCCGAATAGCTCAAGTAGGGCGCAAGGCCGTTGTCGGCCAGATACACCACGCCTGCGCGGCCGGTGAACGCATGATCGTTCTGGCGTGCCGTCGTGGCATCGGGTACGGCATGATCAATCGAACTCAGCCGACTCCAGTCCTGACGCCCCGAAAGCACGAACACCCAGTGGTCGGCGTACTTGATCTGATCCTGCGCATAGAGGCCCAACTGTTTCTGGGTCTGACGGATGTCCTGCGGATAGTTGGCTCCGCCTGGGGCGAAGATCGCCAGATCGATCGGCAAATACACCGGGTTGTACAGATCGATGGGTGGCGCCAGCGCGTAATTTTCCGGGTCATCGGTGCGCTGATGCTGGTAATCGACACCCACCAGTACCGTGTGCTCGAAAGCGCCTGTCTGGAAATGGCCTTCCATCTGATTGTCGATAGCTAGGCGTCGGTAGTCGGGCTTGGCGATGCCTGCGTAGCGATCGATGCTGTGGCCATCCTCGGCCATGCCAATGCCGTAGACCATGTTGTTGTCCAGCCAGGTACGCGAGTAGCGCGTGTTCTGCCGAAAGGTCCAGGTGTCGTTGAATCGATGCTCGAACTGATAGCCGAAGGCGTATTCGACCTTGTGGTACTTGGTGAAGTCCGCATCGCCGGTGTACGTGTGCGGCGAAATGCGACCATACGGGCTGGGCAGAATGGTGCCTTCAGCCGGCAGGAAGTTGCCGGCGTAGTTGGCATGGTCGCGCAGATAGTTGGCGGTGATGACCAGCGAGGTATCAGTCGACGGCTTCCAGGCCACCGAGGGCGCCAACATCACGCGCGACGAACGGAATGGCGAGTTGGCGACGTCCTGATTGCGGCCTAATGCGACCACGCGGTACGACCAGTTGCCCGCGGCGTCGAGATGGCCACCATAGTCGGCAGCCAGCTGTTTGCGTGCATGATCGCCTAGTTGGAATTGCACCTCGTGCACCGGCGCGCCGCCAGCCACTTTGCTCACCATGTCTACCGTGCCGCCGGGTTCGCCTTGCCCATAGAGTACGGAAGAGGGGCCATGCAGCACATCGATGCGTTCCAACTGATAGGGGTCGGTGATCCAACTGGCCAGATTCATGGTCACCGGCAGTTGAAGGCCGTCCAGATAAATGGTTGGCCAAAAACCGCGAATGACGGTGTACCAATCCGAACGCGAATCCGGACCGTAGCCGGCAATGCCTGCGGAATAGCCTAGCGCCTGAATCACGCTCTGCGCACCGCGCATACGCATCTGTTCCTGCGTGACCACCGATACCACCTGAGGTGTTTCGATGAGTGGCGTGCGGGTTTTTGTCGCCGAGTCAGCGGTTTGCGCATCCAGCGTGGTCACACTGGCTTGCACGTCCACAGAAGAAAGTTTCTTGGCCTGACTTTCCGAGGTGGGGGCATCGGCCGCCTCGGTGGATAGCGGGTTACCGGTGACGGCGAGAGCCGCGTGAGGAAACAGAAGCGCAGCCAGCACGGCGCCGGCCAGAAGTTTGATGGTCATGAGAACGAATTGCCTTGAGATCCATGCGCGTCGCTTCATCCATCGGTGAAGGCCGGAACCTGTTGCCAGGGAAGCGAGTGGCGGGCGAGTAGAGGATATTGCTAATGATAATCGTTATTGTTTGATATGCAATATATTGCGATTCGCCCTTGGAGGGCTTGACTCTAGACCTTGATCAAAGGTCTAGACTTAATCCCATGAACACTCCCAAAAGTTCCATGACCATCGGGGCGGTCGCGCGGCGGGTCGGCGTGGCGATCGACACTATTCGTTACTACGAGCGGGAAGGGCTGCTGCCGGAACCGCTGCGACGAGCGTCTGGCTATCGCAGCTATGACGAGGGCGCGGTGCGCCAGTTGCGTTTTATCCGGCGCGCGAAGGATCTGGGTTTCACGCTCGAAGAGATTCGCGATCTGCTGACGCTATCTGCCGATCGGCAGCGCGGCGTGAAGGCGGTGAAGAAGCGCGCGGAAGAACGCCTCGCCGCTATCGATGAGCGCATTGCGGAACTGACTCGCGTGCGCGATGGGTTGGAGCAACTGATCGAGGCCTGTCCGGGTCACGGCTCGCCGGAGCAGTGCCCGATCCTGAAGGCGTTGACGGACATGGAGGGCGAGGCATGAGTACGGAAGAACACGCCTGCTGCAGCACGAAGCCGCAACCCGAGCCCGAAGCGAAGGCATCGTGCTGTGGCGGCAAGGCTGCTGCGACTCCTGCGCAGCATCACCACGAACATCATCACCACGACCACGGTGCGCACCACGACCATGCCGTGACAGCGGCGAAGGATCCGGTATGCGGCATGAGTGTCGACCCCGCCACCGCGAAGCACCAGGCTGAGCATGAGGGCCAGACGTTCTACTTCTGTGCTCAGCGTTGCAAAGAGAAATTCCTCGCCGATCCTGCGCGTTATCTAAGTCCGCCTAAGGAGTCGGCACCGGTGCTCGCGGGCGCTATCTACACCTGTCCCATGCACCCGGAGGTGCAGCAGGTGGGGCCGGGGCATTGCCCAAAGTGCGGCATGGCGCTGGAACCGATGATGCCTAGCCTCGACGAGGACGATGGCCATGAACTGCGCGCCATGTCGCGTCGTTTCTGGACACTCGTCGCGTTGACGCTGCCGGTGTTCTTGCTGGCGATGGGGCCGCATCTATTCGGCTGGCACCTGCCGTCCCCGTGGGATGGCGTAGCGGCATGGGCTGAGGCCGTACTGTCCACGGTGGTCGTGCTGTGGGGCGGCGCGGCGTTCTTCGCGCGTGGCTGGCAATCGCTCAAGCCGTGGTCGCCGAACATGTACACGCTTATTGCGTTGGGTACGGGCGTGGCGTGGCTCTACAGCACGGTGGCGTTCCTTGCGCCATCGCTGTTCCCGGCGGGCTTCCACGATATGCATGGCCGCGTCGGCGTGTATTTTGAATCAGCGGCGGTGATCGTGACGCTGGTGACGCTGGGTGATTTCCTCGAACTGCGTGCGCGCCGACGCACGGGGGCAGCGCTCAAGGCCTTGCTGGAACTGGCGCCAAAGACGGCACGCCGCGTGAGTGCCGATGGAAGCGAGCACGACGTGCCGCTTGAGGACGTGCATGCTGGCGACACATTGCGTGTTCGCCCGGGTGAGAAGGTGCCGGTGGATGGCGTGGTGCTTGATGGCAACAGCCATGTCGACGAATCCATGCTCACCGGCGAACCGCTACCCGTAGGCAAGGCCAAGGGTGACCGGATCACCGGCGGCACGGTGAATCAGGATGGTGCCTTGCTGATGCGCGCCAAGAAGGTGGGCGCAGAAACCATGCTGTCGCAGATCGTTTCGCTTGTCGCTCAGGCGCAGCGCAGCAAGGCGCCGCTGCAACGCGTGGCGGATCGTGTTGCGGCGTGGTTTGTGCCGGCCGTGGTTGCCGTGGCCGTGTTGGCGTTTGCGTTGTGGGCCTGGCTGGGACCTGATCCTAAACTGGCTTACGCGCTGATCTCGGCGGTGTCGGTGCTGATCATTGCCTGCCCGTGTGCGCTTGGTCTTGCCACGCCGATCTCCATCATGGTGGCGAGTGGTCGGGCGGCGCAGAACGGTGTGCTATTTCGAGACGCGTCAGCCATCGAGTCGCTGCGCGATATCGATACGTTGGTGGTGGACAAGACCGGCACGCTGACTGAGGGCAAACCCACGCTGAAGGATGTGGTGAGCCTGGGCGGACATCCGCGAGCGCAGTTGCTCGCGATGGCGGCGGCATTGGAGCGTCCCAGCGAGCATCCGTTGGCCCGTGCGATTCTCGCTGGCGCCGCGTCGGAAGGGTTAGCGGTTCCGGCGGTCGCGCATTTTCGCACTTTGACCGGCGCGGCGTGGAAGGCGAGGTGGATGGCCATGCAATTGCACTTGGCAATCTGCGTCTGCTGTCGAATGCGGGTGTGCAGCCTGACACGGCCGTTATGGCGAAGGCCGATGCGTTGCGTAGCGAGGGCGCGACAGTGATGTTCCTGACGGTCGACGGCGCGCTCGCCGGCCTTATCGCTGTGGCGGACCGCGTCAAGGCGAGCACGCCGCAGGCGATCCGCGACCTGCATGCGGCTGGTCTGCGCATCGTGATGCTGACTGGCGATAACCTCGCCACCGCGAAAGCTGTTGCCGGTTCGTTGGGCATCGACGAAGTGCATGCGGACGTCTCACCGGCCGACAAGGCCGCGGTGATCCAGCAGTTGCGCGCACAAGGGCGGCGTGTGGCGATGGCCGGCGACGGTATCAATGACGCGCCTGCACTGGCGCTGGCAGACGTCGGCATCGCCATGGGTACCGGCACCGACATCGCTATGGAAAGTGCGCAGGTCACGTTGGTGAAGGGCGAACTCACGGCCATCGTGCGTGCCCGGACGTTGTCGCAGGCCACGGTGAAGAATATCCGCCAGAACCTGTTCTTTGCCTTCGTTTACAACGCCGTGGGTGTGCCGCTCGCAGCTGGTCTGCTGTATCCACTGATGGGCGTGATGCTGTCGCCCATGGTCGCAGCGTTGGCGATGAGTCTGTCTTCGGTGTCGGTGGTCAGCAATGCTTTGCGCCTGCGCCAAGTGGCCTTGTGATGATTGTCACCTGCGATGATTGACGCTGCGCCCTGCCTGGGAAACAGGGCAGGGCGGATGATCCTCCTGCACCGATGGGGTGCGGGAGGACTTCATCATGAACATCATCAACGACACGCGCAGCACATTGGAAAAGCACATGCCGCTCTTGCTGGGCTTGCTGGTAGCCCTGCTCGCCGGGCGCGCCCTGAAGAAAATGTTCTGGACCGCGTTCGGCATGTATTGGGCGTTACGGGCGAGTGGCGTGCATTTTTGATCGACTGGTCGCAGCG
This sequence comes from Dyella sp. AD56, assembly GCF_002878475.1. Taxonomy (NCBI): domain Bacteria; kingdom Pseudomonadati; phylum Pseudomonadota; class Gammaproteobacteria; order Lysobacterales; family Rhodanobacteraceae; genus Dyella; species Dyella sp. AD56. The sequence goes on along the minus strand of NZ_NRDP01000030.1, from coordinate 109,349 downwards.
GGCTGCTGCAGGCGCTCACCGTGACGGCACATGCATTAAGCTGTGCGCCCCTTGCTCCGCAGGAAGCTCCCATGTCCTCCAGCATTGCCCTGGTCGCTAGCTACTACGACGCGTTCAATCGTGGCGACTGGGAAGCCATGCTCGATTGCCTCACGGATGACGTGGTGCATGACATCAACCAGGGTCATCGTGAAACGGGCCGGGACACGTTCCGCACGTTTCTCGGCCGCATGAACCGCTGCTACCGCGAAGAGCTGCGTGACATCGTGCTGATGGCGAACGCCGAGGGCACGCACGCGGCCGCCGAGTACGTGGTACACGGCCAGTACCTGGCCGACGACGAGGGGCTGCCGCCAGCGCGCGGCCAGCGTTATGTATTGCCGGGCGGCGCGTTCTTCGACATCCGCGACGAGCGCATCGCGCGCATCAGCAATTACTACAACCTGCAGGACTGGATCGCGCAGGTCTCCGGTTAAGCCATGACGGTGCGCATCCTCACCTGCGTCGGCGAGGCAGTGCGGCCGCACCTTAAGGCGCTGGCCAATTTGCGCATCGCGGTGTTCCGTGACTATCCCTATCTATATGACGGGGACATGGCCTATGAGCAGCGTTATCTGGGCGCCTATGCGCGTTCCCGACGCAGTGTGTTCGTTCTGGCGCTGGATGGCGAGGACGTTGTCGGTTGCTCGACAGGCATTCCATTGGTTGACGAGATCCCCGCCATCCAACAGCCGTTTATCGGTCGCGGCATGATGCTCAGCGAGGTGTTCTACTTCGGCGAGTCGGTACTGTTGCCGGCGTACCGTGGGCAGGGCATCGGGCATCGTTTCTTCGATGCGCGCGAGCGCCACGCACGCGCGTTGCCCGGATATGGTTGGACGGGGTTCTGCGCGGTGGAGCGCGCCGCGAATGATCCACGCCAGCCTGCGGGATACCGCCCTAACGACGCGTTCTGGATAAAACGCGGCTATCGGCGGCAGGACGATATGTTCTGCACGCTGGATTGGACCGAAATCGACGCCCTTGAATCTACCCCTCACCGCCTGCGCTTTTGGCTGCGCCCACTGGATGAAAGCGTCTCCCACCCATGATCCGTACTCTCGACGAATGGTTGTCTTATCAGGAACGCGTGAACGTGCGCAGCATCGAGCTGGGGCTCGATCGGGTACGTGAGGTGTGGCAGCGCATGGGGGCTCCTGTGCTGGCGCGGCGTGTGATCACCGTGGGCGGCACCAATGGCAAGGGTTCGACGGTCGCCATGCTGGAAGCGATGCTCGCAGCCGCCGGCCTGCACGTAGGCTGCTATACCTCGCCACACTTGCTTCGCTATAACGAGCGCATCCGCATTAATGGACACGACGCCAGCGATGACGTGCTGATCGCGAGCTTCGAGCGCATCGAAGCGGCACGTGGCGAGATTCCACTGACCTATTTTGAGTTCGGCACGCTCGCAGCGCTGGATCTGTTCGCGCGGGCTGAGCTGGACGTTGCCGTGCTGGAAGTGGGGCTGGGCGGCCGGCTCGATGCGGTGAACATCATCGATGCCGACGTCGCGGTGATCACCACGGTCGACCTGGATCATATGGACTGGCTGGGCCCAGACCGCGACAGCATTGGCAGGGAGAAGGCCGGCATCGCGAGGGCGGGACGGCCGGCCATTGTGGGCGAGATCGATCCTCCGGCTGGCCTGCTGCAGGCGCTGGAGCGCATTAGCGCTCACGTTGAGCGGGTAGGCACGGATTTCAGCGTGCAACGCGATCCGGTGGGTTGGCGCTGGCACCACCGCGACGGGCTGGTCCTGTCGCTACCCGATCCTGCATTGGCGGCGCCCGTGCAATATGCCAACGCGGCGGCATCGATAGCTGCCTTGCACGCGCTACAGGGCGTGGATGCAGCGTTCGGGGCCCTGGATCTCGGTGCGGTTGCTGCCAGTGGCATGCGCTCGGCGCACGTGACGGCGCGTCTGCAGATGCTCGGCGGCGATCCTCCGCTGGTGGTGGACGTCGGCCACAACCCGCAAGCCGCGCGAGCCTTGGCCGAATGGTTGGACGCTCGGCCCGGCGTCCGCGTGCATGCCGTCTATGGCGCGCTCGCTGACAAGGACGTGGCGGGTGTGATCGCGGCGCTGGGCGAGCGCATCGCACACTGGCATCTGGCTGGGCTGGAGCGGGATACGCCGCGTGGGCTTGCTGCCGACGTGCTCGTCAGCCAGCTCAAGTCCGTGCTACCGGGAGCACTTTTCGATGCGCATCCGGATGTGTCCAGTGCGCTCAAAGCAGCGCAATCCGCGGCGAAGCCGGGCGAATGCGTGCTGGCTTTCGGCTCGTTTTTCGTCGCCTCCGTGGTGCTTGCTGAATCAGGCGGACGGAATTCGGCCTGAGCGGCGGTCCGGGCAGGTATAATCGCGCCGTTCTCGCATCCCCCGTCGTTTGGAGCCCGTCTTGAAAACACGTCTGCTGGGAGCTGCCGTTCTCATCGCGCTGGCTGTGCTTATCGTGCCGATGTTCATCTCCAGCAGCCCTCCAGCTACGACCGGTGACGAGTCGGTCAGCTTGGCTATCCCACCGGCACCCGATCGTGACCTGCAGACCAAGACCATGAGCCTGACGCCCGGCGCGGCGCCGGCCTCGACGGCAGCGCCGGCTCCGAAGCCGGCCGCCTCGGCTGCTCCAGTGGGTTCGGCCGACCAGCTGGCGACGGTGAACATCGGTTCCAGCCGCCCGCGTGACGTGGAGACGGACCCGACCGCCGGGCAGAAACCGGAGCCGACCACGGTGACGCGGCCCGGTTCGAGTGCCGCCCAGCCCGTGATCCCCGTGCAGGGCAAGGCCGCCGCTGCGGCGGTCGTAGCCGGCGCCGTCGCGACGACGGCGGGCAAGTCGACCGTTCCGGCGCAGCAGGAGCCTGCTTTGCCGGCAGCGACTGCCGCCCACGGCTCCTATTCGGTCAATCTCAGCGCCTATGCGTCGGCCGCCAGCGCGCAGAGCCTGATCCAGCGCGTGCGCGGCCTGGGCTATCCCGCCAATGGCCGCGCCATCAATCAGGGTGGCAAGGCGCTGACCATGGTTACCGCCGGTCCGTTCGAATCCCGTGCCGCTGCTGAGGCGGCCCGCCTGAAGATCACGCAGACCATTCCGGGTGCACCGGCCCGCCTTGAAGGCGGAGCCTCCACGCCGACGCAGGATGATCCGCCGGCCGCCAAGCCGGCGGCTGCCGCGGCCAACACCGCGGCGGCGCCGTCGTCGCGTGCCGGTGGTTGGGCCGTGCAGGTGGCTGCCATGGGTACGCAGACCGATGCCAATGCGCTGCGCGACAAGCTGCGCGCGAACGGCTTCGATGGTTATGTGGATACGGTCAATGCGAATGGTAAGCAGCTTTGGCGCGTGCGCGCCGGTCCGCAGACGCAGCGCGCTGATGCCGTGCGCATCCGCGACCAGATCAAAGGCAAGCTGGGTGTCGATGGCAACGTCGTCACTGCGCCCTGAACACAAACCTGAACCCACCACGGTGACCCGGTGAATTGGGCCGACTACATCATTCTTGCCGTCCTGGGCGTCTCGGTCTTGATTGGGCTGTGGCGCGGCCTCATTTCCGAGGTGCTGGCGCTGGGTATTTGGGCCGCCGGGTTCTGGGTGGCCTGGGCGCTCGGACCGAGCGTCGCGGGCTATTACGAACACTGGATCTCGTTGCCGTCGGCGCGGATCGCCGCGGGTTACGCAACGTGCTTTGTCACGGTGTTGATCTTGGGAGCGCTGGTGCGCTTCCTGGTCGCCCGGTTAGTGGAGGGTACCGGGTTGTCCGGCACCGACCGCCTGCTGGGCATGCTGTTCGGCTCGCGCGAGGCGTGTTGCTGGTGACGCTGGGCGTGTTCCTGCTCAACTTCACGGCGTTGACGCGTGATCCGTGGTGGCACGATTCCACGTTATTGCCGCAGTTCAAGGGAATGGCTGGGTGGCTGGGTGAGCAGGTGCCGGACAGTGTCCGCAACCATCTCAATCCCCCGGCACTGCTGGACCATTTGCCCGCCTTGCCGGCGGGGTTCCCGGGCGCTTTGCCAGCGACTGGACACGAGAATCATCCCGCGACCGCAACCACGGTCGCTCCGGCAACCAGTTCCTAATTACAGGCTTTCAATCATGTGCGGAATCATCGGCATCGTCGGCACCAGTGAGGTCGCCGCGTCACTCTATGACGGATTGACGGTATTGCAGCATCGCGGCCAGGACGCTGCCGGCATCGCCACCGTGGATGGTGCGCGCCTGCGTCTACACAAGGGCAACGGCCTTGTGCGCGACGTGTTCGGCCAGAACGCGATGAGCGGCTTGCGCGGTCGTATCGGCCTGGGTCATTGCCGTTACCCGACGGCCGGCTCTGAAGGTTCGTCCGAAGCACAGCCGTTCTATGTGAATTCGCCCTACGGCATCGCGTTCGCGCATAACGGCAATCTGGTGAACACGGAGGCGTTGCGTCGCGAGATGTTCGAGGACGATCGCCGCCACATCAATACGGATTCCGACTCGGAAGTGCTGCTCAACGTGCTGGCGCACGAGCTGCAGATCCAGGACCGCATGGCCCTCACGCCCGATCACATCTTCAAGGCTGTGGCTGGTGTGCATCAGCGTGCGCGCGGTGGCTATGCCTGCCTGGCGCTGGTCTTGGGTTATGGCCTGCTGGCTTTCCGTGACCCCAACGGTATCCGCCCGCTGGTGCTGGGCGAGCGCATTACATCGGAAGGCCGTGAGTATGCGGTGGCCTCCGAGTCGGTGGCGCTGGACATCCTGGGCTTCAAGCGCCTGCGCGACGTTGAGCCGGGCGAAGCCGTGTTCATCACGGACGACGGCCAGCTGCACGCGCGCCATTGTGCCGACGCTGCAACGCATGCGCCGTGCATTTTTGAATACGTGTACCTTGCCCGCCCGGATTCGATGATCGAGAACGTGTCGGTCTACAAGGCGCGCCTGCGCATGGGCCAGAAGCTGGCCGAGAAGATCCTGCGTGAGCGTCCGGACCATGGCATTGACGCGGTGATCCCCATTCCGGACACCGCACGCACCGCTGCCTCGGCGCTGGCCGAGGCGCTGGGCGTGCCGTTCCGCGACGGCTTCGTCAAGAATCGTTACATCGGCCGTACCTTCATCATGCCGGGGCAGGGTGAGCGCGTGAAATCCGTGCGTCGCAAGCTCAATCCGGTGGAGCTGGAGTTCCGCAAGAAGAACGTGCTGCTGGTGGATGACTCCATCGTGCGTGGCACCACCTCGCGCCAGATCATCCAGATGGCACGCGACGCGGGTGCTAAGAACGTGTACTTCGCCTCCGCTGCGCCGCCGGTGCGCTACCCGAACGTGTACGGCATCGACATGCCGGCCGCCTCTGAGCTGGTCGCCGCCGGCCACACCGAGAAGGAAGTGCAGGAAGTGCTGGGCGCGGACTGGCTGATCTACCAGGATCTCAAGGATCTGGTCTGGGCGGTGCAGGACGGCAACGAGCAGCTGAAGTACTTCGACACGTCGTGCTTCTCGGGCGAATACGTCACCGGCCTGGATCAGCAGTACCTGCAGCAGATCGAGATGCTGCGTTCCGACGACGCCAAAGCGGCTCGCCGCAGCGCGTAACGTAGGCATCCTGCAGGAGCGCATATGCGCGCTCCTGCAGTCCGCCGTTCATCGCGATCGTCGTCCATGACCGCTGACCTTCACGCCGCCGCCAAGCGCTGCCTTGATGCCACTGATCCCGCAGAGAAGCTGCGTCTTACGCATGCGACGTGGGAGGCATTTCTCGCTGGCGAACTTCAGCCAGACGAGACGTCGCCCGCGCCAGAACCGATCGGCGCGCCAGGACGTCCCGAACGCCCCTTGCTCGTGCCGCAGCGACAGGTCCCGCATCGTGGCCTCGGCTCGGCCGAAGGTCGCGCTGCATTGGTGCACGCGGTGGCCCATATCGAGTTCAACGCCATCAACCTCGCGTGGGACGCGGTTTACCGTTTTCGCGGCAAGCCGCTGGACTATTACCGCGACTGGGCTAGCTGTGCGCACGACGAGGCGCGCCATTTCGCGATGCTATCCGGGCGACTCGCCGAGCTGGGTCACGCGTATGGCGATTTCGATGCCCACAATGGCCTGTGGGAAATGGCCGAGAAGACGGCGCACTACGACACGGCGCGCATGGCACTGGTGCCGCGCGTGCTTGAGGCACGCGGGCTGGATGTAACGCCCGGCATGATCGAGCGCCTGCTCTCGGTGGGCGACGAGCCCACCGTGGCCATTCTCGACGTGATCCTGCGTGAAGAGGTGGCCCACGTGGCCGCGGGCACGCGCTGGTTCCGCTATTGCTGCGAACGCGATGGCCTGGACCCGCGCGAAACCTTTCTCGACCTGTTACGCGATTACATGGGGCGTCAGCTGCGTGGTCCGTTCAATCGACCGGCACGCCTCGAAGCGGGCTTCGACGATGAAGAGCTCGATCGCTTGACCGAGCTCTCTATCCAGTCGTAGCGACAGAGCGCTTCACCTTTCGCTCGTCATTCCGGCCTGCGCCGGAATGACGAGCAGAAGATTGCGCCGATCTCACGGCGTTGCTGTTTTCCACACCAGCGCCTGCGCCGGCGCCAACGGCACTTGGCCATGCACGATTTTTGCCCCAACCGGCAACACTGGCTGGAACGGCGCGGGGTTGTAGTTCACCAGGAAGTCGTAGCCACCGCGCCATTCGTGGAACACGCCCTTAGGCAGGTCTTCAATGGCCACGCCAGCACGCTGGTAGGCGCTGCGCACGATGTCGCGCTCGAGCGCCCCATCGTCGGTGGATACGCCGATCATCGTGACGGTGCCTTTGCCCAGCTTGCGTGTCGTGGCGGCTGCTTTGCCTGCGTAGTAGTGGTCCGCGTAGGTGGCGAGCACCTCAGTGCCGGGGCGAGGCGCAAGGATGTCCGCCCAGCGGTGCCATTCATGCGTCTTGCCATCAGCCGACACTTTGCCGTCCGCGCTCGGTGGCAGCATGTCGAACGCTTCCACGTCATCGCCGATGAGGTCGAGAATGACGGCGGACCAAGGCCCTTCATGGAAGTGGCCTAGTTCGTTTTTCTGGCCCGTGCGGCTGGTCAGGATCAGATGGCCGCCTTGTTCCACGTAGTGCTTCCATTTTTTGGCCAATGACTCGCTGACCATGTCGTAGGCAGGAGCAATCAGGAACGGGTAACGGCTGAAGTCGTCGCTTTCCGCCACGAAATCCATCGGTGCGCCCGTGCTCTTTACGGCTAGCGTGTAGCCGTTGCGGTAAGCCCAACTGTTCCACAGCGTGGTCTGGGGCTGAGCTTCCAGATCCCAGAACACATCGTGGCTCCACAGGTAGCCGGTGTAGCGGGCGGCGAGGGTGTTGGGCAACTTGGCGTTGGTGTCCAGCTTGGTTTCCAGCGACTGGATCTCGTGCATGGTGTCGACGAATTCGTTGCCCGTGCGCGAGAGCGTCACGCCGTCGGTGCTGACGATGCCTTCGTGGTACATCTCGCTGCCGCGCAAGGGATGGCGGTAACGGTACGTGCTGAGCAGCGACGCACCCGAAGCGAAGGCGTGCCACATCCACATGCCGACGGCGCCGGGCGTGGGTTGCGGGTTGATCTCGCCCCAGTTCACCTGGCCCGGCTGCAGCTCCATCACACCGAAGGTGCCGGTGATGGGGCGGAAATACGCAGCGGCTTCCATCAAGTTGGCGGGCTTGCCGATGGCGTAGCTGTCGCCACCCAATGCGTTGGTGCCGGCCACCGGATAAAGCGTGAAGGTGGTGAAATCCAACCCATGACTGCGGCGGGGATCGGTTGCCGTGGTGACGTTGGTGTAGTTGGTAGTCACCCACTGCGCGGGCGCTGCATATTTCTTGATGATCGCCGCCTGCCCATCCAGAAAGTGCGCCGTAACATCCGCCTGGAAGCGCGCGAGATCCACCAGCGCATGCGGACTCAGCTTGTCTTCCGCGGCCAGCGTAGCGTTGGGTAGCAGCACCTGTTCGAAGCTGGTGTAGCGCGTGCTCCAGAACGAGCCGCCCCATGCTGCGTTCATGCCATCGATGGTGCCGTACTTGTCCTTCAGCCACTGCTGGAAGGCCATGCGCGCGCTGTCGCTGTAGTCCGCAAAGCTGCTGGGCTCGTTGTCCACCTGCCAACCCCACACGCGTGGATCGTGACCGTAGTGCTGCGCCATTGCGGTGACCAGGCGCGTGACGAAGGCCTGGTATTTCTGATTGGAAAGGGAAACTTCTGCGCGGATGCCATGCTCGTGGCGCTGCCCGTGTTCGTCTACCCGGTAGACCTCGGGATAGTGCTCACCCATCCATGCCGGTGGCGCGCCCGATGGCGTACCAAGGATCACGCGCAAGCCCGCCTTGTGTGCCAGGTCGATGGCGTCGTCCAGCCACTTGAAGTCGAAGCGGCCTTCCTCGGGTTCCAGGTAGGTCCAGCTGAACTCGGCCATGTGCGTGAAGTTGAAGCCGAGCTTGGCCATGCCGTTCATGTCGCGCTGCCACTGCGCGCGCGGCCATTGCTCGGGGTAATAGAACACGCCGACGCTCATTGGCTCGCGCTGGTGGAGCAGGGCTGCGCCCTGGGGGCGAGCGGCATTCCCGGCATCGCCGGGCGCGGCGGAGACGCCACCGATCATCACGACTGTGGTCAGTACCGCTGCGAGCAAAGGCCGGAACATGAAGAGAAGCCTGTGAGTGGGTTTAATTGTCAAATTATCCTACCATTGGGTCGACTGCAATCGAGGAGTGCTCCGGGGATGCACAGTGCTGTCCGATGCCATAGCCATGATGTACCGAGCATTCCGCGCTTGGGCAAAGGGTGCAACCGTTCGTCGTTCGAGGTGAGCCGGGTGGTGGATGCCGCATGGACATGCTGACACTCGCCGAGGCGTCGACACTCGCGGCGCGTCATTGGGGCATCGAGGGCGAAGCCAGGGCGCTGCCTTCCTACGCTGACCAAAACTTCCGCATTCGCACCGATGGCGATGGGTACGTGCTCAAGGTTGCGCATCCTTCGTGGTCGGCGCCGGACATCGAGCTGGAAAACCTGGCAATGATGGAACTCGCCAGGCGCGAGCCTGCGCTGGGTTGCCCGCGTGTACAGTTCGCGGGCAACGGCGAACACCTGCTGGCGTTGACCGTTGACGGACAGACCTGCCTGGTGCGCATGCTGAGCTACGTGCCCGGCACGACCTATGCCGAGGCCATCAACAGCCTGCGACCACGCGAGTGCGAAGCGCTGCACGAAAGCCTGGGGCAGGCCGTGGGACGACTGACGCGCGGACTGCATGATTTCCGCCACCCGGCCGCCGACCGCTTGCACGACTGGAACATCATGAGTCTGCCGCGGCTGCTAGACGAAGTTCCCCATATCGAAGATGCCGCATTCCGCGACATCGTACGTGAGCACGCCGCGCGTTTCTGCGATGCCTTGCCGGCATGGCGCGCCACCTTGCCGATATCCGTGCTCCATAACGACGCCAATGATCTCAACATCATCGTTGACGACGATGCGGCGGGCGGAAAGCGAGTGAGTGCGGTTATCGACTTCGGCGACATGTGCACCAGTTTCCGCTTGGCCGACCTAGCTATTGCGTGTACCTACGCCATGCAGCACGAGTCCGATCCGGTGGCGTGCGCGCGCCGGATCGTTGGTGGCTACCTCGCCATGCAACCGTTGCGACGCAGCGAGCTGGAACAACTGCACACTTTCATTCTGGCGCGGCTTTGCCACAGCATTCTGATGGCGACGCGCGCGCATCGCGAGCAACCGGACAACCCGTTCGTCCTCGTCTCCCAACAGGGCGTACGAGGCCTGCTTCGCCAGCTTGTGGGCGTGGAGCCCGACGCCATCGTGCGACCCTATCTGGAATCGAGCCATGACTGACCGAATGACCGCCGTTGTTCCCAAACGCAGCAACGAAGAGATTCTCCGGTTGCGCAGGCAGTACCTGAATCCGACCTTGAGCGTGGCCTATCGCGAACCACTCAAGATCGTCCGCGGCGAAGGTACATGGCTGTACGACCAGCATGGCCAGGGTTACCTGGATATGGTCAACAACGTTTGCCACGTGGGCCATTGCCATCCGCGCGTGGTGGCGGCAGGGCAGGCGCAGATGGCGCAGCTCAACACCAATACTCGCTACTTGCACGACAACATCGTGGAGTACGCGCTGCGGCTCATCAGCACGTTGCCGTCGCCATTGTCGGTGGCCTTCTTCACCAATTCAGGGACGGAGGCCAATGACCTTGCACTGCGCCTGGCGCGGGCGCACACGAAAGCGAAGGGCGTGGTGGTGATCGATCATGCCTACCATGGCAACTCACCGACGATGGTCGAGCTCAGTCCATACAAGTTCAATGGCAAGGGTGGGGAGGGGCAGTCACCACATATCGGCGTGCTGCCCATGCCGGATGTCTATCGTGGCTCCATCGGCGCTGCGCCGGATGCGGGGCGCAAGTATGGGCAACTGGCCCAGCCCGTGATCAACGAACTGCGCGGGCGCGGCAAAGATACCGCCGTGTTCTTTGGTGAGTCGCTGCTCGGCTGCGGCGGGCAGATCGTATTGCCGGACGGCTATCTTCCCGAAGTCTATGCGGAGATCCGCGCTGCCGGGGGCGTGTGTCTTGCCGACGAAGTGCAGGTTGGCTTCGGTCGTGCGGGTGAACACTTCTGGGCATTCGAACGGCAGGGCGTCGTGCCCGACATCGTCACTATGGGTAAGCCGATGGGCAACGGTCATCCGATGGGGGCGGTCGTCACCACGCCGGAGATTGCCGCGAGCTTCGTCACCGGCATGGAGTACTTCAATACATTCGGTGGCAACCCCGTATCCTGTGCGATCGCACTGGCCGTGCTCGACGTCATCGAAGAAGAGGCATTGCAGGAGAACGCGCAACGCGCCGGTCAGTTCATCATGGATGGCCTGCGTGAGCTACAGGCGCGCTTCGAAGTGATCGGCGACGTACGCGGATGCGGCCTGTTTATCGGCGCCGAGTTCGTCACCGATCGTACGGCCAGGACACCGGATAGTCTGCGCGCTAAGGCTGTCGTCGAGGCGATGAAGGCTCGCCACGTGCTGCTGTCCACCGACGGTCCGGACGATAACGTGCTGAAGATCAAGCCGCCGATCGTGTTCAGCCAGGCCAACGCAGAGGAATTTCTCGGCAAGTTGGAAGAGGCGTTAGGCGGGCTGTAACAGCCCGCCACTGGCGCTTCGTATTCAGGAGGCCTTGCGCAGGCTCTTCTTGCGGCGCTTTTCGAGATTGGTGCGCGAATCCACAATCATGGCCTGCATGGCTTTGCGGGCCGCCTCATGCTGGTTGCGCCGAATCGCCTCCAGCACTTTCTGGTGGTGCGGCAGCGAGTACTTGAAGTTGCCGGCGGTTTCCGCCGAAAGCACGAAGAACATGCCGAGCACGCTCTCAATGACGGAGAACAGCGAAATCATCATTTCGTTGCCGGTCGCCTGAAGCACAGCCTTGTGGAAGCTCAGGTCTGCCTTGGCCCACTCACCAGAATCCTGTGCCGCCTCCATCTGGCGATACGCATGGTCAATCTTCGCCAATTGCGCGGCTGTGCGGCGGCGAGCGGCCGCCGATGCGGCGGCTGGCTCGATGATCTCGCGCATCTCGATGAGCTTCTCGATGAAGTCGTCGGTGGGCATGGATTCGCAGCGCCAGGAAAGCACATCGGCGTCGAGCTGGTTCCATGCATCCGTCGGGCGTACGCGTGTGCCGGTTTTCGGGCGCGCTTCGATCAGGCCCTTGGCAGAGAGGACCTTGAGCGCCTCGCGCAACGCATTGCGGCTCACCTGCATGCTTTCCGCAAGGGCGTCCTCGCGCGGCAACACATCGCCGGGCTTGAGGTCGCCGGCAACGATCCTTGTGCCCAGTTCACGCACGACCTGGCCGTGCAAACTGCGAGCATCCGAAGATTTCATGATGGATTTCTCTCCGCCGGGAGCTTGTCGATAAAAAAATCTGCAGCCAATTTTATGCGTCGGTAGCGGCGCATGCTGCGATGCAACGTTCTTCGAAGCCTACTATAAACGCAGCCCGAACGAACGCTGCATGACGCGCTCTGATCGACAAACAGGTGGCGTCCGCTCGACATGCTAGCGATAACCGCGACTCGTCCTTTCTCATGGCTTCGCACACGCCCGAAGTGCACTCGTGCACCTTCCGTTCGCATTGTCATGGTGCAGCGCAACCGCAAAGTGGAATAACTCTATGACCTTTGACACATAGTTATATAGTAGGACAATTAGAAAAAAGTGCGCTAGGATTTATCCACGCTCCCGGACTGGAGCTCGGCCGAGAGGGCACGAGGCGACGGCGTGGAGTGGTGGGCGGTGGGCGCGGCGATGTGACCGATACGGGTGTGCACTGCCGCTGCAAGGCCGGGCCGCATTCGCAACGAAGGCAGCATTCCTAATGTTCCGGGGAGGAACTTTCGAAATGAAAGGTTGGAAGAAGATCGACAAGCGCGTGCTGACTGCCGCTATCAGTGCCGTACTGATGACCAGCGCGCTTCACGCGCAGGACGCACAGACGCCAACGCCGGTGCCGCAGTCTCCGGCGCCCAAGGCGCAGAACAACGCATCCGTCGAGCAGCGCCAGCAGGCCGCTTCCGCCGGCAAGACCGTGCAGAGTCTCGATCAGGTGGTGGTGACGGGTAACTCGACGGCTGGCGGTATCCGCAAGATCGACGCCAGCTATTCGATCACCACCGCGACCCTGCAGCAGATCAAAGAACTTAACCCCGTCAGCGTTGCCGATCTTCTGAAGATATCCCCGGGTGTGTACCCGGAGTCCTCCGGCGGTCAGACCGGTGCGAACATCGAAGTCGCCGGTTTCCCCTCGGACAGCGGCGCGCCCTTCGTAACGATGCAGTTGAACGGTTCTCCGCTGTTTCCCAAATGGGATTACTTCACCGATGCGATGGTGCGTCTGGATGACACCATCGATCGCCTTGAGGCAGTGCAGGGCGGTACGTCGGTGCTGTACGGCAACGGCCAGCCAGGCATGATCGCTAACTTCATTTTGCGCGAAGGCAGCAGCAAACCCTCGGGCGACATCGGCGTCACCTTGGGTTCCGAGGGCATGTACCGCATCGATGGCTTCTACGGCTTCCCGCTCGGCAAGGACAGCGGTTGGTACGGCAGCATCGGCGGCTTCTGGCGCAAGTCGGACGGCGTGCGCGATCCGCAGTTTGCCGCCGACAAGGGCGGCCAGCTTACCGCCACGTTGAGCCACGATCTGGACCATGGCTCGATCATGTTCTTCGCGCGCGTGCTGAAGGACAAGAATCAGTGGGTGACCGACACGCCCATCCTGAACCCCTCAGCCGGTCAGTTCTCGGCGTACCCGAACTTCAGTCCGCTGACGGGTACGTTCGGCAGCAATGCCGATCGACGCATGTTCCTCCAGCTTGATCCGTGCAATGGCGCAGGCTGTTCGCCGACCGGCCAGAACATCGACATAGCCAACGGCCAGGGCGGCAACGTACGCATGTTCGGCGCCAACCTGGACCTGGATTGGGACAACGGCTGGTCGCTGTCGGACAAGCTGTTCTTCACCGTGGGTGACATGGATACCACGGCGTTCTACAGCACCGGCGCTAACCCGGACACGCTGGCCAACACCATCGCCGGCATGGCCTCGTCATTTGGCTTGCCGTCCAACCTCACCGCGAATGCCACGTACACCAATGGCAAGCCGGCGAACATGAACCAGAACGTCACCATCCAGAACCCGGAGTACATCCACAAAAGTATCAACTCGGTCAGCAACGAGTTTCGCTTGAGCAAGGAGCTGTTCGAGGGCAACACGCTCACGTTCGGCAACTACACGGCGGTGTACTCCGAGCACCACACCGAAGAAGACGGCCTGAACATGCTGATGCAGGCCCAGAACAACCCGAGCCCTATCGTGGTCAACATGACCGACGGCGTGAACAACTACGCGCTGACGGACAAGCAGGGCCTGTTCTGGAATTCTCAGCCGCAGCCGTGGATGGCGTTCAACGAGAGCTGGCACGCTACTACCTGGGCGTTCTATCTGGCGGACGTGTGGAACGTGGGCAACTGGCGCTTCGATGGCGGCATGCGCATCCAGCATGACGATATTGGCGGCTGGTTCCAGAACACCGCGTCGGGCGATCTCGACAACAACCCGTACACCGTCTACAACAACAACGCCGAGTACCTGATCGACAGCAAGCAGCATCCGTCCAGCTCGCGTAGCGCGCCGTCGTGGACGCTCGGTGCGAACTACACGTTCAACGATCACATGAGCGCTTACGCGCGCGTCAACGACGGCGTGTTCCTGCCGGGCTTCGACGATGTGGTGAACCTCGATCATCCGCCGATCGAGAAGATTCACAACATGGAAGTGGGCTTCAAGTACCAGTCGCCGTGGATCTTCGCAGACGTGTCGGCCTATCGCCGCCTGTTCCATGGCATCCCGTACTCGATCGATCTGCCCACGGGCCAGATCAACCTGGTGTATGGCTCGGTGACCAAGGGTGTCAATGCCGCCGTGACGGTCAAGCCGTTCGAGAACTTCTCCGTTGCGCTCAGCGGCAACTACATGGACGGCCATTACTCCGATTACGAGGGCTGCGTGCCGTACGTGGCGCAGGATGGCAGCCAGCAATGCGGCGCGATTAGCGGCAAGCAGATCGACCGTCAGCCGAAGGTGCAGTACCGCCTGACGCCGGGTTACTTGATCCCCACCAGTTGGGGTAGTCTGAAGTTCTGGCTGACCTACGAGTATGTCGGTACCCGTTACGGCGATCAGCTCAACCAGCAGCCGCTCGGCCACTACTACGACTTCAGTGCCGGTGCCATGGCCAACATCGGCAAGAACTGGGTAGTGACCCTGCGCGGTACCAACCTCACCAACGAAATCGGCATCACCGAGGGCAATGCACGCCTGTTCGGCTTCGCCAGCGGTGGCGGTGTGATTCTCGCCCGCTCGATCGAAGGGCGTGAGGTCAACTTGCAGGTCAAGTACCAGTTCTGATGAGCCAGCTGGTGCCCTGCATGGGACGTAGCTAGTCTGCAAAGCGCCGGTTGCGAAAGCAGCCGGCGCTTTGTGCATGTGCGGCGCACGCGTCGCATGGAAACAGATGGATGCAACAGGAGCGTTACGTGATGGGTTTTCGTACGAAGCATCCTCGTCTTGCGGCGCTGGCTTTTGTGCTGGCGCTAGTCGGGTTCGGTCAAGGCGTTGTCATGGCCGCGGATGTAACAGGCGCTGATGCGCAGTACCTCGATATGTTGGACATGCACGGCTTGCCGAAGACGCCCGGCGATCGGAGCTTCAATATCTTCTTCGATGCGGGCGCTTGGCATGGCTACAGCCTGCCGCCGACGGGTGATGCTTCGTCCGGCTTCGTCGGTCCGTTCGTACATAGCCTCGCTGGCGGGCAGTGGACCGGTGCACGTTTCGCTGCGCTGACACTGCGTGATGCGAAGAGTGGCAAGACGGTAGCGCTTACGCCTGGAGAGTCGCATGCCGGGCCAGGCTTCCTCATTCGCGATTTCACAGCGCCGGGATTGACGATCCGTCAGACGCTGTTCTTTGCCGATTCGTCACGCACCGTCGTGAGAATCGAGATGACGGCGACCGATGCGCGCACTGTCGAGCTTTCGATCGAAGGCAACACCTTCCATGCCAATGGTTCCCGCCTTAGTAAGGATGGTGACGCCGTTGTGCAGTCCTTCGCTAAATCACCATCACAGCTGGTTACTACGCTGCATACGCCAGCGGGTTCACTGGGAAGCACCAATGTCAGCGGTGATCGCTACAGCATCGCCCTGGCACAACCCCTGCAACTCGCGGCAGGACAGACGACGAGCGTGTTCGTCGATCAGACGTTGCTTTACGACGCGAGCGCGCAAACTCCTGCCGTGGATGATGTAGCGGCTTGGTCAGCAAACCGCGAACGCTGGGCGGGCTACCTGAAAACTGTCCCGGCCTATCACCTGCAAGGTGTGGCGGACGATGTCACCCAGCACGTGGCCGCCAAAGCCATGATCATCATGCTGGGCAACTGGCGTGCCGCGCGCGGCGACCTGCATCACGACGGTGTCATCCCTTCTTACTCCAACCCTGATTTCAATGGCTTCTGGGCCTGGGACTCGTGGAAGCATGCCGCAGCGCTGGCGCTCTTCGCTCCGGACCTGGCGCGCGACCAGATGCGCACCATGTTCGACTACCAGGCACTGGACGGGATGGTTCCCGACTGCGTGTTCCTCGGCAAGGCGGAGAACAACTGGCGTGACACCAAGCCGCCGCTGGCGACGTGGGCGACGTTGGCGATCTACCACTCCACGCATGATCGCGCGTTCGTTGCCGAGATGTACGACAAACTGGTGCGCTATCACCGCTGGTGGTTCCAGGCACGCGATCACGATCACGATGGCTTGGCCGAATTTGGCGCCACCGACGGCACGCGAATCGCCGCGGCATGGGAAAGCGGCATGGACAACGCTGTGCGCTTCGACGGCGCCAGCATGATTCGTAACGGTGAAGGTGCGTGGTCGCTCAATCAGGAGTCGGTAGATCTCAATGCCTACCTGTATCGCGAAAAGCTTGAGCTGGCGGAATTGGCCGGCGTGCTCGGCAAAACGTCGGACCAATCCATGTGGCTGAAGGAAGCAGCGGAAATGAAGCCGCTCATCCAGCAGCGCATGTTCGACCCTGCGGCGGGCTACTTCTTCGACGTGCGCCTACCGAGCCACGAGCCGGTGCGCGTGTACGGCTCGGAGGGCTGGGCGCCGTTGTGGGCGGGCGTCGCCACACCGGAACAGGCGCAGGCGGTCAGTCGCGTCATGCTCGATCCGAACAAGTTCGCCACCGTGATGCCTTTCCCCACGCTGGCCAAGGACGATCCACATTTCTCGCCGATCAAGGGCTATTGGCGCGGACCGGTCTGGATGGACCAGGCGTACTTCGGTGTCGAAGCGCTCAGGCATTACGGCTTCCGTAGCGAAGCCGATGAGATGGCGCGCCGGCTGGTGCTCAACGCCCAGGGCCTGACCGGGCAGGGGACGACGTATGAAAACTACGATCCACTGACCGGTCACGGCTACCAGTCACCCAACTTCAGCTGGTCAGCAGCGAGCTACCTGATGCTGCTGCATGAGGGCGGCGACGCTCAGCCCTGAGTCTGTACGACTAAGAGTGCCCTACGCGGGCTGACCGGGGTGCGGGTAACCGCGCCTCGGTTTTTTTACGCCAAGGCGCTGCAGTCGCGGTGGGTCATGCGTTGGGGCGGAATATTCAGACCCCGGAAAAGAAGAAGGCCCTGAAAGCGTGCTTTCAGAGCCTTGCTTACTTCGAATTTTGGTCGGGGTGACATGATTCGAACATGCGACTTCTACGTCCCGAACGTAGCGCTCTACCAGGCTGAGCTACACCCCGTGGGAGCCGCGTATCTTAATGACCCCTAGGAGCCTTGGCAACACTTTGTGAAAAAAATTCTTCACAAAGGTCAAAGGGACTGTCGCAGCCCCTTTGAGGAGGGTGTGGAAGCGGCCTTCTGCTAACCTATACGGCTCTGTCGGACCGTACGCCAACAGGCGGCTGGCCGGCCTCCCACACCGCTTAGCTGAGGACTTCATGGCGCTTACCCAGGCCCGTACCATGCCCGGCGTGCTCGAGCTGCTGCCGCTCGACCAGATTGCGTTCCAGCGCATGCTCGACGTGATTCGCCGCAACTATGAGCGCTTTGGCTTTCTGCCGGTGGAAACGCCGGTGATGGAATTCTCGGATGTGCTGCTCACCAAGACGGGCGGCGAGACCGAGCGCCAGGTCTATTTCGTGCAGTCCACCGGTGCGCTGAACAATGCGGAGAAGGGCGAGGGCGTGCCCGAGCTGGCGTTGCGCTTCGATCTCACCGTGCCGCTGGCCCGCTATGTCGCTGAGCACGAGCACGACCTTTCCTTCCCGTTCCGCCGCTACCAGATGCAGCGCGTGTATCGCGGCGAACGCGCTCAGCGCGGACGCTTCCGCGAGTTCTACCAGTGCGACATCGACGTGATCGGCAAGGACAGCTTGTCGGTGCGCTATGACGCTGAGCTGCCAGCGGTTATCTACAGCGTGTTCCGTGAGCTGAACATCGGCCCGTTCACCATCCACCTCAACAACCGCAAGCTGATGCTCGGGTTCTTCGAGAGCCTGGGTGTGACTGATGGCGAGCAGCAGACGCTGGTGCTGCGCGAAGTGGACAAGCTCGACAAGCGCGGCGCCGACTACGTGCGTGACACGCTTACCGGTGAACAGTTCGGTTTGAGCGCGGATACCGCGCAGAAGATCCTCGATTTCGTGCAGGTGCGCTCGGTCTCGCTGCAGGACGCCTACGACAAGCTTGACGCGCTGGGCTCCGGCCCGGAAGCGATGGAGCAGGGGCGCACTGAGCTCAAGGAAGTGCTTGGCCTGATCCACGCGTTTGGCGTGCCGGAATCGCACTACGCGTTGAACCTGTCCATCGCGCGTGGCCTGGATTACTACACGGGCACGGTTTACGAGACCACGCTCAACGATCACCCGCAGATCGGTTCGATCTGCTCGGGCGGTCGCTACGAGAACCTCGCTGGCCAGTACACCAAGTCGCACCTGCCGGGCGTGGGTATTTCCATTGGCCTGACGCGCCTGTACTGGCAGCTGCGCGATGCGGGCCTCATCGGCACCGCGCGCAGTACCGTAGACGTGCTGGTGACGCAGATGGATCCGGCGCAGTTGCCGGCCTATCTGGCCTTGGCCAGCGAATTGCGCAGCGCAGGCATCGCCACTGAGGTGGTGCTGGACGGCGGCAAGCTGGGCAAGCAGTTCAAGTACGCCGATCGCGCCGGTATCCGCTTTGTGATCGTGCTGGGCGAGGACGAGCTCGCCAAGGGCGTGGTCACCGTGAAGGATCTGCGCCGTGAGGACCAGTTCGAGGTGTCGCGCGCGGAACTCATCAAGACGTTGCGCGTCGAACTGGCGCAGGCGGAAATCAGCCAATGAGGCATTGGGCAACCGTGGTGATGGCAGCCATGTCATTGACCGGTTGCCAGATCGAGAAGACATCCGCCTGGAAGATCCGGCCGGGTGTCTACGAGATAAGCCACCTTGCTTGCGGTTTTCGCGCGGAGGCGAATGATGCTTCGCCGAACCCGCTGGTCGACAGCATGCGGTCTGCCATCGAAGCGCGCGCCGCACGCTACTGCTCGGCGGGCCACACTCTTTCGGATGTGCAGCTAAGCAACTCGGGCATGCGCGGATCGGCCGTGACGGGCGAGTGCCCTACGGTGACGCTGAGTGCCACGGTGCGCTGTGAAACTGCGCCTGCACATGATTAAACATTTTTCCATTCGTTGCGGCCGCCTTTGAACGGCGAGTCGCTGACATTCCCTTGATGGCCCGTCCGGGCTGGAGCCAAGCATGACCGCAAAGACCATACTCCTGGACGGCAATAGCCTCACGCGCGAACAGCTGGTGGCCGTTGCCCGGCAGGGTCTGCGCGTGGATCTGGACGAAGCGCAGCTTAAGCGCGTGCAGCGCGCCGCCGATTTCCTTGCGGACAAGGTGAGCTGTGGCGAACCTACCTACGGCGTGACCACGGGCTTCGGCAGCAACGCCGACAAGTTGCTGGGCGCGCATCGTCTGCGTGATGAGTTGCCTGGCGGCCACCCCGACAAGCCGGAAGGTACGCTGCTGGAAGAGCTGCAGCACAACCTGATCACCACGCACGCCGTGTGCGTGGGCAAGCCGTTCGCGCCGGACGTGGTGCGCGCGATGCTGGTCATCCGCATCAATACGTTGATGCGTGGCCATTCCGGCATTCGCGTGGAAACGCTCAAAGCGCTGACCGCCATGCTCAATGCGGGCGTGGTGCCGGTGGTGCCGGAGAAGGGCTCGGTGGGCGCCAGTGGCGACCTCGCGCCGCTGTCGCATCTGGCCATTGTGTTGCTCGGCGGTGGCGAAGCGTTCTATCAGGGCGAGCGCCTGTCGGGCGCCGAAGCGCTCAAGCGCGCGGGTCTCACGTCGATCCGCCTGTCCTTCAAGGAAGGCTTGGCGCTGAACAACGGCACGGCGCAGATGCTGGCGACCGCTACGCTCGCGCTGGACGAACTGGAACATCTGCTGGAGCTGGCGGATCTCGCGGCGGCGATGACGCTCGACGCGTTCGCTGGCCGCAGCGGCGCACTGCGACCGGAGGTGCATGCGCTGCGCCCGCATCCGGGGCAGGTCGATGTGGCGGCCAACGTCCGTGGCCTGCTCGCCGGCAGCACGCTGGTCGATATTCCGTATCACCTCGTGCCGCGCTTTAAGCAGTGGTCGGCCGAGGCATGGGCTGATCCGGCGGATCAGGCGCTGACCTTCGACATCGGTTGGGACTGGGTGCCGGCGAACCAGCGCCACGGTCGCGAAGCGTTCTATGCACGCTTCCTGCCGTTCAAGGGCGGCAAGAAGCACCAGCCGCAGGACGCCTACTGTCTGCGCTGCATGCCGCAGGTGCACGGCGCGGTGCGCGATGCGTGGGCACAGGCATGTCGTGTGATCGACATTGAGCTGAACTCGGTCACTGATAACCCGCTGATCTTCCCGGATGCCGAGGACGCGCAGTTCATCGAAGAGCAAGTGATCTCTGCGGGTCATTTCCACGGTATGCCGCTGGCGTTGGCGATGAGCTACGTGAAGGCAGCCATCCCGGTGCTGGCCTCCATTTCGGAGCGTCGCCTCAACAAGCTGGTTGACCCGGCCACCAATGATGGCCTGCCGGCGTTCCTCACCGGCAATGAAGACGGCACCGATTCCGGCTTCATGATCGTGCAGTACACGGCGGCAGCACTGGTGAATGACCTGGCTACGCGTGCGCATCCGGCCAGCGTGTACTCCGTGCCGACCAGCGCGAATGCGGAAGACCACGTATCGATGGGCGCCAACGAGGCGCGACACGTACTAGAGATGATGGAAGACCTCAGCCACGTCGTTGCGCTGGAGCTCTACACCGCCGCGCAGGCGCTGGATTTCCGTCAGGCCATGCTCAACGCCGCTTGCCGTCTCGCCACGCGTGGCGACTGGCAGGCGCTGGCGGGTAAGGTGTCCAACGCGCCGCGCGAAGATCATGCGCATTACGAGCAGTTCGTGCGCGAGGTGCAGCAACTGAAGGCCGCGCTGGCGAACGTCGGCGATTTCCATGCAGGTTCTGCTGTGCGCGAGGCGCACGACGCGCTGCGCAAGCACATAGGCTTCATGTCGCGCGACCGCGCGATGGATGGCGATGTGCGGACGGTATGCGAACTAGTGCGACAGCGTGTATTCGAGCAGTAACGATTAGAAAGGGGCGCCTCGGCGCCCCTTTTTCTTTCGATGTGTGTGCCTTGTGCTTTGGGTCAATTCGGCTGCGCACTTGCCCGCCACAATTGGCGTGCGGCCCAGGCAAGCCACAGCAGGATCAGCACGATCAGTGCCTTCTGGGTGAGCCCTGGCGGCAGACCCTTCCAAAGCGCCAGAACCCACATCTGCACAAACGCCAGCCAGGCAAGCACGACGCCGGTGTAGCGGCTGCGCTGCATGTGCGCGTCGCGCAGCCATCGCGTCGATAGCAGAAGCATGCCCATGACCAGACAGAGGAACGTTGTCTGCGCTGCTACGCCATGAAGCAGGCGGGCGAGATTCTCGCTTGGCGTGTTTTCATAGAGCACCGTGGCCGCGACGACGGGTAGGGTGATGGCGGCCGCGACAAACAGTGCGCTAGCCAGCCCGCTGCGCAAGCTCTCGCGCGTAACGCGATGGCCGGCCCACGCGAGGCAGGCCAGTGCACTGGCCATCAGGTCGTAGGCTCCGCGCAGCCAGACACCGCCCGGACCGCGAAGGTAGGCGCTCAATGGCATGGCCACTGGATTGAGATCTGCCCGGATCCATTGCAGGGCGCCTGCGGTAACGGCGAAAGCCACGGTGGCAATCGCTATCCAGCTGGCACACAGCGTGATGGGTAGATCGCGCCGCGGAGCAGTCATCAAACGTCCTTACTCGGCGACAGGGGCGGGGGAGGCGTGATGATGATCGTGCAAGGGAATCTCCGGCAGCAACAGGATGAGCACGAACGCGCACGCGACGATGCACGCACCTATCGTGAAGGTCGACGCGATGGCGTGGCGGTACATCATGACCGCGGCATCGGCCGCGTGCTGCCACGCGGGATGGGCGACGCCGCCCTCCGGCATGGCGACGATGGACGGCGCGGTCGCGTTGCCGTGGCTGCGCATCTGCCATGCGAGGATGGCACCAGAACCTGCCACACCGATGAGGCCGCCCAGTGAGCGGAAGAAGGTAAGCGTGGCCGTGCCAACGCCGCGGTGTACGGGTGTCAGTGCGCTCTGCACCGCGATCGTCACATTGGGCATCACTAGGCCAAGACCCAGACCAAGTACGAAGATGGATGGCTCGATAATGCCCAGGCCCTGCGCCGTCGCGGCACTCCACGCCAGCACGCCGAACGCCAATGTGGCGACGGCAAGCCCAATCACCACGGTGGGCTTGTAGCGGCCGGCACGCATCAATACACGCCCGTTGAATAGGGCGGAGATCGCGATGCCCATCATCATCGGGCCGGTCAACAAGCCGGAGCGCGCCGGGCTGACGCCCATCACCAACTGGAAGAACAACGGAAAGAACAGGCTTGCGCCCATCAGTCCCATAAAGGTCAATGCCATTACGATGCTGGCGATCACGAACACACGGTTATGAAATAGGTCCAAGGGCAGCACGGGCTCCGGCTCGTGCTTTACGTGCCGGATGAACAGCACACCCGTGACCAGTGCGAAGGCACTGAGCGTAGCGATGGGCGCAGATAGCCAGGGCCATTCGCCGCCGCCAAGCGTCAGCACCAACAACAGTGCGACGGTGCTGACGGTCATCAGCAGCGAGCCGAGGTAGTCGATGCGTCGCGTATGCAGTGGGGTGTATTGGCGCAGCGAGCGGGCGAGGATCACCAGTGCCACCGCGCCGACGGGCAGGTTGACGTAGAAGATCCAGTGCCAGGACAGCACGTCGGTGATCACGCCGCCGATCACGGGGCCGACTACGCTACACAGCGCGAAAATGCCGGCGGCAATGCCTTGTCGCTTGCCGCGCTGCGTGGGCGGCACCATGTCGCCGATGATGATTTGCGACAGTGGCAACAAGCCACCTGCACCGGCGCCCTGGATGGCGCGGAAGATAATCAGCTCAAGCAGATTGCGCGCCGCGCCGCTCAGCACCGAGCCGAGCAGGAACATGAAGATGGCGAAGTACATCACCGGCTTGCGGCCGTACTGGTCGCTCAGCTTGCCGTAGAGCGGCATGGTGGCGGTGGAGGCGAGCACATAGGCCGTCACCACCCAGGACAGATGGCTCATGCCGCCGAGATCGCTCACGATGCGGGGCAGGGCCGTGGCGACGATGCTCTGGTCGATGGCGCCCAGCGCCAGCACGATCACGAGGCCGGCGAAAACCCGGTTGATCTCCTGTTCGTCGGGGTGATGGACGGCCTGTGAGGGCGCGATGGTTGCGGTACCGGGAATGCTCATGCGTCGATCTCTTCCAGTTCAACGTCGTTCAAGGCGGGTATGGCCGCCCACAGTGCTGCGCGCGAATCGGGCGACAACCGGGTCAGCGCTCTAGTTAGCTGGTCGGTACGCCGTTTGCGCTTGGCGTCGATCAGGGTGTGCCCGTGTGGCGTCACGACGAGGCCGATGCGGCGACGGTCACCCTCACTGGGTTCGGTGCGTTTCACCAGTCCCGCGGCCACCATGCTGTTGATGTGCCCGGTCATGGTCGGACTACGCAGGCCTTCCATCTGGGCCAACTCGCCGACGCCGATACCCGGGTTCTCCAGGATGGTCATCAGCAGGGGCGCGTGCAGTGACGATATGGGTTCGTTGCTGGGCTGCCGTCGCAACTGGCGTACAAGGCGGCGCAACGCGGGCCGCAGTTGCTCGGCCAGTTCGCGTGCATCGGCTTCAGCCGAAGTGTTCGCGCTCACGTCGTTCTCCAGGGGAGTTTAGTAGGTAGGCTACCTATCTAATTTACGCCGATCGGGTGCCGTTGGCGAGTGCCGCCTTCGGGGCGAGGTTTGCGGGAACGCATCGGGACGGCGCGGGCGCGGATGGAGCCGGATCGGTTTCGTTCAGGCGGGGAGTCCTGCGGGGCGCGGGGCGTGGCGCGGGCTGTCGATGCCGAAGTCCCCCGTAGAGCGCTTGCTGTGGCCCTTGGCCGAGCGCAATACCTTGCTGTGGCACGCCCATTGGCGGGATGGCCGCAGCGCGGCGGCACGCGTTGGATGGGTTGCCTGCGTGATTTTCGCCGGGTAAGATGCGCTCCACTGTATTAATGCATTAGTACATTATGAAGCGCCGATCGATCGATCCCGAGATGCCTGCCGAGTCCGCCGAGCTCAGTCTTTGCGAGGCTCTGCTTTCGCTGAAGAACGCCGAAGAGATGTCGGCCTTCCTGCACGACCTGTGCACGCCCGCCGAGCTGGAGGTCATGGTCGACCGCTGGCGCGTCGTGCCTTACTTGCTTGAAGGGGTGTCCTATCGCGAGATTCACGAGCGCACGGCGGTAAGCATCACCACCATCGGGCGTGTGGCGCGTTATCTCAATGCTGGCGCGGGCGGATACCTCGCTGCGGCGGCTCGTGCGGCTCGTCGCCGCTCAGCAAGTAACAAGGCCAAGGCATGAAAGCGCGCGACCGACTGCGTATTGCGATGCAGAAATCCGGCCGACTTACCGAGCCGGCATTGGAACTGCTCAACCGTTGTGGACTCACCTTCCGCCAGAGTCGCGACAAGCTTTTTTGCTTCGGCGAAGGCGAGCCGGTCGACCTGCTGCTGGTGCGCGATGACGATATCCCTGGCCTAATCGCGCAGGGCGTGTGCGATCTGGGCATCGTCGGGCGCAACGTGCTTGACGAATACCGTTTCACGGCGGGCCTGGGTGGTCCGGCACTCGCCGAATGGCGACCGCTGGGCTTCGGCCGCTGCCGGTTGTCGGTCGCTGTACCGCAAGAAGTCGACTACCGCGACGCATCGCAGTTGCAGGGCATGCGCATCGCTACGTCGTATCCCGGCCTGCTGGGCGAGTGGTTGCGCGAGCGCGGTGTCGATGCGGGCGTGGTGACGCTGGCTGGCTCGGTTGAGATTGCGCCGCGGCTTGGCACCGCGGATGCCATCTGCGATCTGGTGCAGAGCGGTGGCACCCTGGTGGCCAACCAGTTGCGCGAAGTGGATGTGCTGCTGGAGAGCGAGGCCGTGCTGGCCGGCCCGCAGGCACTGCCTTCGGATGAGCGTGGCGACATGATTGAGTTGCTGCTCAAGCGGCTCGACGGTGTCATCCAGGTGCGCGAATCGCGTTTGCTTCTGTTGCAGACCTCGCGCGGCTCGCTCGATGCGGTCATCCGGCTACTGCCTGGCGGACCGCAGCCGACGCTGTTGCCGGTAGCGGGGCAACCCGACCAGCTCATGCTGCAGGCGCTATGTGCCGGTGAGGTCAGCTGGCGACAGCTGGAAGAAATCAAGAAGGCTGGTGCACGCGAAATGTTCGTGCTGCCGGTCGAAAAGATGCTTGCGTAACGCAGGCGGACTGAACGAGCGAAACCTATGAATCGCCTGGACTGGAATACCTTAGATACGCGAGGGCAGTGCGCGGCGCTGTCACGCCCGGTGCAGTCGCGCGCCGAAAGCCTACGTGCCGGCGTGGAGCAGATCATCGCCCGCGTGCGCGCTGACGGTGACGTGGCCTTGCGCGAACTTACCGCGAAGCTTGATCGCTGTGCGCTGCATGCCATCGAGGTATCGCAGCGGGAGTGGAACGAGGCGGAAGCCCGGCTTGCGCCTGAGTTGAAAGGCGCCATCGACGAGGCGGCATCGCGCATCGATGCCTTCCATCGTGTGGCCGCACCGCAACCTGTGATGTTGGATACGGCCAGTGGCGTGCGCGTCGAGCGCATACTGCGCTCCATCCAGCGAGTGGGCTTGTACGTACCGGCGGGCAGCGCGCCGTTGCCCTCAACCGCGTTGATGCTGGGCGTGCCCGCGCGTATTGCGGGTTGTGCGGAGGTGGTGCTGTGCTCACCCGCGCGGCCGGATGGTCGTTGCGATGACGCCGTGTTGTACGCCGCGCGCGTCACCGGCGTACACCGCGTCTTTAAGCTCGGCGGCGCGCAGGCCATTGCGGCGATGGCCTACGGTACGGAATCCGTGCCCAAGTGCGACAAGCTGTTCGGCCCCGGCAATGCCTGGGTCACGGAGGCCAAGTTGCAGGTATCAGCCGACCCTGAGGGCGCCGCCATCGATATGCCGGCTGGCCCGTCCGAAGTGCTGGTGATCGCAGACGACAGCGCCAGCCCGGCGTTTGTTGCCGCGGACTTGCTCTCGCAGGCAGAGCACGGCCCCGATTCGCAGGTGATCCTGCTCAGCCCCTCGCTCGCGATGTTGGATGCGGTCGAGGTGGAAGTGGCGAGCCAGTGCGCTGCCTTGCCCCGGGCAGGCATCGCGGAGCAAGCCCTGTCGCAGAGCCGCCTCATTGCGGTGTCGTCGCTCGCGCAGGCGGTGGAGGTCAGCAACCGCTACGCGCCGGAACACTTGATCGTGCAGGTCAGCGAACCGCGTTCGCTGCTTGGCTCCATTGAAAGCGCGGGCTCGGTGTTCCTCGGCCCGTGGACCCCTGAATCCGTCGGGGACTACTGCAGCGGCAGCAATCATGTGTTGCCGACCTACGGCTATGCACGCAGCTACAGCGGCGTCTCCGTGGCCAGCTTCCAGAAGCAGATCACCGTGCAGGAGTTGTCGCCGGAAGGCTTGCGCGCCATCGGCCCCTGTACGGCGACCCTGGCGGCTGCAGAGCAGTTGGAAGCCCACCGGCGTGCAGTAACGCTGCGGCTGGCGGCGCTGGAGGACGCAGCATGAGCGTGCTCGATCTTGCGCGCGAAGAGATCCGCGCGCTCCAGCCGTACTCGTCCGCGCGCATGGAGGCCAGTGGCGGACGCGTGTTGCTCAATGCCAACGAGTCTGCATGGGCGCCACCGGGTGATCACGACCTGTCGTGCAATCGTTACCCAGATCCGCAGCCCGCGGCGCTGGTCGATGCGCTTGCGCAGCTATATGGCGTGCGCGCCTCGCAGGTGCTGGTGGGGCGGGGTAGTGACGAGGCGATTGATCTGTTGGTGCGCGCGTTTTGCCGCGCCGGACAGGATGCCATCGCCATCCAGCCGCCGACCTTCGGCATGTACGCGGTGAGTGCCCGTATCCAGAACGCCGGCGTCGTCACCGTGTCCCTCGATGCGGACTTCAGGCTGGATGCGGATACGGTGCTGGCCACCATGACGCCCGCGATCAAGCTGGTGTTCGTATGCACGCCCAACAACCCGACCGGGCAGCTGGTGCCATTGAGCGACGTGGAGCGTCTTGCGCGCGAACTGCGTGGCCGTGCGCTGGTGGTGGTTGATGAGGCATATATCGAGTTTTCCGATGCTCCGAGCGCGGCATCGCTGCTGGACCGATATGACAACCTCGCCGTGCTGCGCACGCTTTCGAAGGCCTGGGCGCTCGCGGGTGCGCGCGTGGGTATGCTGTTGGCGAATGAGGACGTGATTGCCTTGCTCCGTCGCATCATGGCGCCGTATCCCTTGCCGAGCCCCTGTGTGGCATTGGCGTTGGAAGCATTGTCCGAAGCCGGGCAGGTCGCTGCCCGATCTCACATCGCCATCGTGCGGGAGCAGCGCGCACGCATGGCGCTTGCGCTTGCTGGCGCACCGGGCGTGCGGCAGGTGTTGCCTTCGCAGGCCAATTTCCTCGCGGTGCGATTCGACGAAGCAGGCGCGGTATATCGATGCTTGCTTGAGGCCGGCATTGTGGTGCGTGACATACAGCGCTACCCGCAACTTGAAGACGCACTACGCATCACCATCGGCAAGCCGGAAGAAAACGACCGCGTGCTCGACGTTCTGAACAATCAGGCATGGACTGCCCGCGAACAGGCCAACGGAACGGTGACGGGATCATTCACATGAGTCGCAAGATTCTTTTTATCGACCGCGACGGCTGCCTGATCGAAGAGCCAGAAGACTTCCAGATCGACAGCTACGAGAAGTTCGCACTACTGCCGGGCGTGATCGCAGCGCTGCAACGCTTCATCGCCGCAGGTTACGAGCTGGTCATGGTCACCAATCAGGATGGCCTGGGCACGAATAGCTTTCCCGAAGCCGATTTCGTCGGTCCGCACGAACTGCTGATGCGTATTCTTGCTTCGCAAGGCATCGCCGTGCGCGATGTGTTGATCGATCGCAGTTTTCTGCACGAGCGTAAGGACACCCGCAAACCGGGTATCGGCATGATGCGCCACTACCTTGCTGACGATGGTTGGAGCCGTGCGGCGTCAGCGATGGTTGGCGATCGCGAGACGGATCTGCAGTTCGCCGCGAACATGGGCGTGCGCGGCTTTCGCGTCGGCTCGCACGGGCTGGCATGGGAGGAGGTCGCGCACCAGTTGCTCGATGCTCCGCGCATGGCCACGGTGGAACGCAACACGCGCGAAACGCGCATCACGGTGAGCGTGAACCTCGACAAGGCGGTGGAGCCGCAGGTGCACACCGGGCTGGGCTTCTTCGACCACATGCTGGAGCAGATCGGCAAGCACGGCGGTTTCGCACTGGCGCTGCGTTGCGATGGCGACACTCATATCGACGAGCACCACACCATCGAGGATTGCGCGCTGGCCTTGGGCCAAGCGTTGCGACAGGCGCTGGGCGACAAGCGTGGCATTGGCCGGTACGGCTTCGTGCTGCCCATGGACGAATCGCAGGCGAGTGCCACGCTGGATCTTTCCGGTCGGCCGTACTTCGTCTTCGAGGGGCAGTTTCCGCGCGAACGCGTCGGTGACATTCCCACCGAACTGGTCCCGCACTTTTTCCGCTCGCTGTGCGAAACGCTGGGTGCGAACTTGCACCTGAGCGTGCGCGGTGAGAACGCCCACCACATGGTGGAAGCTTGCTTCAAGGTGGTAGCCCGCACGTTGCGCCAAGCGATCCGCCGCGAAGGTAGCGAACTGCCGAGTACCAAGGGAGCGCTTTGATGAGCGTGGTGCTGGTGGATGCCGGCGGTACCAATATCGGCTCGGTGCGCTATGCATTGCAGCGGCTGGGTGTGGATGCCGCGCTCACTTCGGATCCCGTATCCATTCGCTCGGCAGACAAAGTGATCCTGCCCGGCGTGGGCGCGGCCGGTCCTGGTATGGCTCGCCTGCGCGAGTTGGGTCTGGTGGAGTTGATGCGTTCGTTGACGCAACCCGTGCTCGGGGTTTGCCTGGGTATGCAGCTCCTTTGCGAGCGTTCGGAAGAGGGCGATATCGCTTGTCTTGGTGTGATTCCGGCAACGGTGACGCGCTTTATTGAACAGCCGGGCTTGCGCGTGCCCCACATGGGCTGGAACCGCCTGCAGCGCCGCCGTGAGCATGGCTTGCTGCAAGGAGTGACCGATGGCGACTGGGCCTACTTCGTGCACAGCTACGCGGTCTCTACGGGGGACTACGCCCTGGCCACCACGGAGTATGGCGGTGAGTTCGCTTCGGTGATCGCGCGCGGCAACTTCCATGGTATGCAGTTCCACCCCGAGCGTTCGGCCCAGGTCGGCGCTCGCCTGCTGAAGAACTTCCTCGAACTATGAGTTTCACCGTCATTCCCGCCATTGATCTGCGTGCCGGTCGCGTCGTTCGCCTGAAGCAGGGCGACTATGCACAGCAGACGATATACGATTTCGATCCGCGTTCGCTGGCCCGCGACTATGCCGAGGCAGGCGCCGACTGGCTGCATCTCGTCGACCTGGACGGTGCGCGCGGTGGCAGCCTTGAAAACCTTGCGGTGATCGAAGCGATTGCCCGCGACGGCATGCGCATACAGGCCGGTGGTGGCGTGCGTTCTGAGGCTGACGTGCAGCGCCTGCTCGGCGCCGGCGTGTCTCGCGTGGTGCTCGGCAGTCTGGCCATCCGTGAGCCGGAGACGGTGGAAGGATGGCTGGCGTCGCGTGGTGCCGATAGGTTCACGCTTGCACTGGACACGTTGTATCGCGATGGCGCGTGGACGCTGCCCAGCGCTGGCTGGACGGAAACAGAATCGCGCACGCTGGATGATCTCGCTCCCTGGTACGCGGCGCATGGCGCTACACACTTGCTATGCACCGATATCGATCGCGACGGCATGCTGGCTGGTTTCAATCTGGATCTCTACCGTTATCTCGCATCCACGGTGCCGACGATGGCGGTACAGGCCTCTGGTGGCGTGCGCTCGCTGGACGATATCCGCGCGGCACGTGAGGCTGGCGCACGCGGAGTGATTCTCGGTCGTGCACTGCTCGAAGGCCGTTTCAGCCTGAAGGAAGCGCTCGCATGTTGAGCCGTCGCTTGATTCCCTGCCTGGACGTGCGCGACGGCAAAGTCGTGAAGGGCGTGCGTTTTCGCGATCACGTGGTGATGGGTGAGATCATCGATCTCGCGCTGCGCTACCGCGACGAAGGCGCCGACGAACTGGTGTTCTACGACATCACGGCCAGCCCGGAAGGGCGTAGCGTCGACCGCGGCTGGGTGGAGCGCGTGGCCAGCGTGATCGATATCCCGTTCTGTGTGGCTGGCGGCATCCGCAGCGTAGATGAGGCGAGAGCGGTGCTGCATGCCGGTGCCGACAAGATCTCGGTGAACTCGCCGGCGCTGGAGCGCCCCGGTCTTATCGACGAACTGGCTGCCGCCTTCGGCGTGCAGTGCGTGGTGGTGGGCGTCGACAGTCTGCGCGATGCCGATGGCGAATGGCGCGTGCGCCAGTACACCGGCGATCCGTCACGCACACAGGCGCTGCCGCGCCGTACGCTGGATTGGATCGTAGAGGCGCAGCAGCGCGGGGCGGGCGAAATCGTGCTCAATTGCATGGGCAGCGATGGCGTGCGCCAGGGCTACGATCTGGAACAGCTCATGGTGGTGCGTAGCCTGTGCAACGTGCCGCTGATCGCCTCCGGAGGCGCCGGCGCACCGGAGCATTTTCGTGATGCGTTTGTTGAGGCGGACGTTGACGGCGCGCTCGCGGCGAGCGTGTTCCATTCCGGTGCGATCACCATTCCCTCGCTCAAGCAGGCGCTGGCCGACTGGGGCGTGGACGTAAGGTTGTAACCGAACAACGACTCGTCGCCCCGGACAGCCGAGAGGGGCGAGTTAACGTGGCCGAGGCATGTCCCCCGGCCGCCGATCAGCCCGTTTTCAGAAGAGATTCGCCATGAACGCATCCACCCTTGATCCCTCCCGACTCGACTGGGCTAAAGGCGACGGCCTGCTGCCTGCCATCGTCCAGCACTGGCTGACGGGCGAGGTGTTGATGCTGGGCTACATGAATGTAGAGGCGCTGGGCGCTACGCAAAAGAGCGGCCACGTGACCTTCTTTAGCCGCAGCAAGCAGCGCCTGTGGACCAAGGGGGAAACCTCCGGCCACGTGCTGGCGCTCAAGTCGGTACGCATGGATTGCGATGCCGACACCTTGCTGGTGCTCGCCGAACCGCATGGCCCCACATGTCACAACGGCACCAGCAGTTGCTTTGGCGACGAGGTACAACCACCACTCGGATTCCTGGCCGAACTGGATGCGTTGATTGCACAGCGACATGCGGAGCGGCCGGCTGGCAGCTACACCACCAAGCTTTTCGAGGGTGGCATTCGCCGCATGGCGCAGAAGGTGGGCGAGGAGGGCGTCGAGACGGCGCTGGCGGCTGTGGCGCAGGACGACGATGCCCTGCTCGGGGAGGCTGCCGACCTTGTCTATCACCTTGCCGTGGCCTTGCGGGCGCGCGGGCTGGGTCTGTCCGACGTCGCGGGCGTGCTATCGCAACGTCATGCGGTTCGCGTCGCGTCATAACCTCTCGGGAATGAGCTGCGCTACAAGTCCACGTATGACTAGCGCAGCCTTAACGGATGCTGTGGTTTCTTATTTCTCGGGCACGCTGATAAGCCGGGGATACACCATGCTAGATCGTTTTATGAGCTGTTGAGCAGGGTTGAGTCACCCGGTTGCCATGCGATGTGAAGGCAGCCTTCACCCGAGATTTCTTTCCAGGGGACGCAACTCGTAGTGACCTGCCGAGAGCAGATCGCGTGGGGTTCGTGTCCCCCTTTTGAGGACGGCGTTATGGCAGATGTCGCAGTGATCGGTGGTGGGGCGGCGGGTGCCGCAGCATTCGGCGAACTGCTCGCGCGGTTCGACGGCGGCACGGTGCACTGGATCGTGGGGCAGCACGCGCCGGGGCGGGGCGTGGCTTACGGCACCGGTGAGGACCAGCATCTTTTGAATGTACGTGCTTCGGCGATGGGGGTTTTTCAGGAGCACGGTGAGGATTTCATCCAGCACGCTTCGCGCCAACTGGGTCAGGTGAAAGGCACGGATTTTCTGCCGCGACGCATCTTTGGTGATTTCATCCAAGCCCAGGTGGGCGCGCGCATTGATGCGGCGCGTCGTGCGGGACGCAGCTTCCGCATTCATCCGGAGAGTGCCCGCGAAGTTGTCTCTCGCGGGCCGGGCGGTTATGCCGTGCGCGTCGGTGCCGATCGTTGGCTGGAAGTGGGCAAGGTGGTGTTGGCGGTGGGCGCATTGGCGCAGCGTCCGTTGCGCACGGTGTCCACCACGGCGCTGGCTAGCGGGGCCTATGAACTCGATCCGTGGCGGCTGGATCGACATACCCAGGCACCACGCCGGGTGATGGTGATCGGCACGGGCCTGACGGCGGTGGATACGGTGCTGTCGGCTGCGCTCAGATGGCCGCATGCGGAACTGGTTGCGGTGTCGCGCCACGGGTTGTTGCCCTTCACCCACTCTGCCTTGCCACTGGCGCCGTATGCGCGACAGGACGCGCTCAATCGCGCGTTGTTGGCCAGCGATGGCCCCGCTCGAATGTTCCGTCAAGTACGTGAAGCTTTGAGCGACGCTGAAGGCGTCGAATGGCGCAGCATCATCGACGGTATGCGGCCGATCAATGCGCAGCTGTGGCAGGAGCTCTCGCATGCGCGTCGCCGGCAGTTTCTCCGCCATGTGCGTTGGATATGGGAAGCCGCGCGGCATCGGATGGCGCCGGCGACGGGCGAGGCGATCTATCAGTTGCAAGAGGAAGGTCGTCTGCAGGTGCTCGCCGCGCGCGTGCTGGACGTGGATGGGACGGCGCCGTTGCAGGTGACGTTGCGCGAGCGCTCCACGCAGCTAGTGAGCGCGCTGGAAGCCGATCTGGTCATCCAGGCGACGGGGCTGGACACGGCCGTGGCTTATGGCGCGCATGACTTGCTTTCGCAGTTGCTGCGCGATGGTCTGGCGGCGGCAGATGCCCTGCAACTGGGCGTGCTTGCTCAGCCCGACGGACAATTGACCGATGCCGATGGACGCCCGCTGCCCGGTTTGTACGCCATCGGCTCGCTGGTTCGCGGCAACCTGTGGGAGTGTACGGCCATGCCGGAAATTCGCGTGGCGGCGCATCGCCTGGCGGTACAGCTGTCGCAGGCAAGTACGTTTCCCCGCGAAAGTGCGAACGAGTTGCCTTGAGATAGATGCACGGCGTCGGTACGCCTTCATGCGCAAATCAGACGCTTGCGTGCTGATGTTGCGCAAGGTCGCGACATGACGATATGCCATATTGCGATTTCGAAGCTTTGCCCGCCGACGTTAGTCTGCGGCTCCATTGTTCCGCAGGAGGCGCCATGAAGAAGTTCTTCCTCGTACTGCTCGCCGCCGTCAGCGTGCTGCTGTCGGCTGCCGCCTTCGCCGGGGACGTGGCGCTGCTCAATGTCTCCTACGATCCGACGCGCGAACTGTATCGGCAGGTCAACACAGCGTTTGCGGCGCAATGGAAGGCGCAGCACGGCGACACCGTCAACATCCGGATGTCGCATGGTGGTTCGGGCAAGCAGGCGCGCTCCGTGGTCGATGGGCTTCCCGCTGACGTGGTGACGCTCGCGCTGGCCTACGACATCGACGCGATTGCCGATCGCGGCTTGCTGGCGAAGGACTGGCAGAAGAAGTTGCCGGACAATGCCACGCCTTACACCTCGACCATCGTGTTCCTCGTGCGCAAGGGTAATCCCAAGGGCATCAAGGACTGGGCCGACCTCGTGCGACCGGGCATCCAGGTAGTAACACCGAATCCGAAATCCTCCGGCGGTGCGCGCTGGAATTTCCTCGCGGCCTGGGGCTATGCACTGAAGCAACCGGGTGGCAGCGACGCCACCGCCAAGGTTTATGTGAAGGAGCTGTACAAGCACGTGCCCGTCCTGGACACCGGCGCACGCGGTGCCACCAATACGTTCGTGCAGCGTGGTGTCGGCGACGTGCTGATTGCGTGGGAGAACGAAG
Source organism: Dyella sp. AD56 (assembly GCF_002878475.1). Taxonomy (NCBI): domain Bacteria; kingdom Pseudomonadati; phylum Pseudomonadota; class Gammaproteobacteria; order Lysobacterales; family Rhodanobacteraceae; genus Dyella; species Dyella sp. AD56. The sequence goes on along the minus strand of NZ_NRDP01000030.1, from coordinate 74,938 downwards.
CGTTGCTCGCGAAGCGGCAATTGGGCGGTGACACCTTCGAGATCGTGGTGCCGTCGGTCACCATCGTGGCCGAACCGCCGGTGGCCGTGGTGGACAGCAACGTGGACAAGCACGGCACGCGCGCGGTCGCGCAGGCCTACGTGGAGTTCCTGTATTCCCCACAGGGGCAGGACATCGCCGCCAAGAACTTCTATCGCCCGCGCTCGCCGGAGGTGGCGGCGCGCTACGCCAGCCAGTTCCCAACCACGCATACGTTCACCTTAGGTGAGTTGTTCGGCGATTGGCGTCAGGTGCAGGCCAAGTTCTTCAGCGATGGTGCGATCTTTGATCAGCTGGGGCCAGGAAGCTAACGTCATGCGAAGGCGCGTGCTTCCGGGATTTGGTCTCAGCCTCGGCTACGCGGTGGCTTATCTCGGGTTGATCGTGCTGCTGCCGCTGGCAGCGTTGGCGTGGAAGGCTTCCGGCATCGGGTTCGAAGGGCTGGTGCGGTTGCTGTCGGCACCGCGCACGCTGGCTGCGCTGCGATTGAGTGTGGGCGGCGCCGTCGTGGCGGCGTTGATCAATGTCGTGATCGGCCTGCTGGTGGGCTGGGTGCTGGTGCGCTATCGCTTCCCCGGGCGACGCCTGTTCGATGCGCTGGTGGATCTCCCTTTCGCTCTGCCAACGGCGGTGGCCGGCATTGCGCTGACCACGCTTTATGCCTCCAACGGTTGGCTGGGGCGATGGCTGGAACCGTTGGGCATCAAGGTGGCCTATACGCCGCTCGGCGTGTTTGTCGCCATGGTGTTCGTTGGCTTTCCGTTCGTCGTGCGTACCTTGCAGCCTGTGCTCTCGGCGCTGGAGCGCGATGTGGAGGAGGCTGCGGAAAGCCTTGGCGCGCAGCGCTGGCAAACCTTTTTTCGCGTGATCCTGCCCATGCTGGCGCCGACTCTGTTGACCGGTTTTGCATTGGCGCTGGCGCGCGCCGTGGGCGAATACGGTTCGGTGATCTTCATCGCCGGCAATATTCCGATGCGTTCGGAAATTGCGCCCTTGCTGATCGTGCAGAAGCTTGAGCAGTTCGATGTGGCGGGCGCCGCGGCGCTGGGTGTGGCCATGCTGTTGCTGTCGTTCGGCTTGTTGGTGCTGGTGTCGCTGTTGCAACGCTGGAGCCGGCGTTGGGCGGAGCGGGCGGCATGAATGCCCGGAAGCCTTCGCGTCCGGTAGCGTGGCCCCGCCGCGTGGTGCACTTCGTACTCATCGTGCTGGCGTTGTTATTCCTCACGCTGTTCCTGCTCTTGCCGTTGGCGACGGTCTTCGTCGAGGCATTTAGGCAGGGCGTCGTGCCTTACCTTGACGCCATCAAGGAACCCGAGGCGTTGTCCGCGATCCAGCTGACGCTGCTGGTTGCGGCGATTGCCGTGCCGATGAATGTGGTGTTCGGTGTTGCCGCGGCTTGGGCCATGACGCGCTTTGAATTTCGCGGCAAGGCGTTGCTCGGTGCCTTCATCGACTTGCCGTTTTCCGTATCGCCGGTGGTTTCTGGCTTGGTCTATGTGTTGCTGTTCGGTGCGCAGGGTTGGTTCGGACCGTGGCTGGACAGTCATGGCATCAAGATCATCTTCGCCGTGCCGGCGCTGGTATTAGCGACCATGTTTGTCACGTTGCCATTCGTTGCGCGCGAACTCATTCCGCTGATGCAGTCGCAAGGTAGCGAAGAAGAAGAGGCGGCCCGTGTACTTGGCGCCAGCGGCTGGCAGATGTTCTTCCGCGTCACGCTGCCCAACATCCGCTGGGCGCTGCTGTACGGCGTTCTGCTGTGCAATGCCCGCGCCATGGGCGAGTTCGGCGCGGTCTCCGTGGTATCGGGTCACATCCGTGGGCTGACCACCACGATGCCGTTGGAAGTGGAAATGCGTTACAACGAGTACGAATACGTCGGTGCCTTCGCGGTCGCCTCGTTGCTGGCCTTGCTGGCGCTAGTGACGCTGGCGGTGAAAACTCTGCTGGAATGGCGCTACGGCGATGAGATCGCCGCGCACGCCCCCGGCGGGCATTGAGAGGGCCGTACGGTGCTTGAATTGTCCCGACTCCATCGCCGCTTCGCGGGTTTCCAGGCGTTGGATGACGTCAGCCTGGACATTGCGCCGGGCGAATTCCTCGCCTTGCTCGGGCCTTCGGGCTCGGGCAAGACGACGCTGCTGCGCATTCTGGCCGGCCTTGATTACCCCGATAGTGGCAGCGTGCTCAGGAATGGCGACGACTTTCTCGCTACACCTGCGCGCGAGCGCCGCATCGGCATGGTGTTCCAGCACTACGCCTTGTTTCGCCACCTGACGGTGATCGAAAACATTGCCTTCGGTCTGCGTGTGCGGCCCTGGCGTACACGGCCGTCGCGTGCCGAGATCCGTGCGCGTGTGGACCGGCTGTTGCGTCGCGTCCAGCTGGATGGCCTGGGTACGCGTTACCCCACCCAGCTTTCCGGTGGGCAGCGACAACGCGTGGCGCTGGCTCGTGCGCTTGCGGTGGAGCCGGACATGCTGCTGCTGGATGAGCCATTCGGTGCGCTCGATGCGCAGGTGCGCGTGGCCTTGCGACGCTGGCTGCGCGAGCTGCACGAAGAGCTTGGGCTTACCAGCATCTTCGTCACGCATGACCAGGAAGAAGCCCTGGAACTGGCCGACCGCGTTGCCGTGATGAATAAGGGACGCATCGAGCAGGTGGCGCCACCCGAGGTCATCTACCAGCAGCCCGCCACGCCCTTCGTCTGCGAGTTCATCGGCAAGGTGAACCGCTTTTCGGTACGGAGGCATGCTGGCGGATTCGCCGCCGGTGGATGGATAGCGGAGGGTGATCCATGGCAAGGGCGCTTCACGGAAGCCGTGGCTTATGTACGACCGGAGCAACTGCGGCTGGCAACGCCGTCGTCGTCGCCGGCGTGGCAGGCGCATCTAAGGCATATCTATTTAGCGGGCGGTGTCGCCCATCTGGATCTCCACGTCGCCTCGCTCGACCTTGCGCTCGAAGCGGACGTGGCTAGCGAAGATCTTTCGCGGTTCGGGCTGCAGCCGGGCATGGATCTACGCGTGGCGCCGCGCAACGTGGTGCTGTTTCCACTGGACGGGAGGGGTGAACCGCTCAGCGAGGAGCGCTGGATCTGGCACGCACGCAGCCCTGTGCCCGCATGAACGCAGCTGGGCGGCTCAGCGAGCTTCGCCGGGGCGGCCCAGTATCGTTGCGGGGACGGCCGGCTTGAAGACGACGACCGGCCCCGGCGTGATGTGCTTGCGCCACAAGGCGAGCTGCTCGGCAATACCGGTGCCCACGCTCATCTGCGGCTCCGACGGTGTCAGCTTGTCCTTGGCTTCCCATTTCGCGATTTCGGAAGAAGCCTGGCGGTAGGCTTCCATGAAATCGGTGGTGTGGTTGAGCCCATCGACCAACCACGCGTGCCCGAAATAAGTGATGTCCGAATCGCTGCCGCAACCGAACGAGCTGCGATCAGCGCGTGCCGCCGTGATGACCAGCGTGCCTGGGCCCTGAAGCGACGGCACGAAGCCGCCGGAGTAGCAGGCATTGACCACCACGACCTTCCACTTGAAGGGGCGCTTGGACAGGATGCCGGAGAGATCGTCCGTGCCAATCTGGTCCAGCGGGAGTGGATCCATATCCACCAGCAGCGTGTGGTCCTCACCACCATGCGTGGTGAGATAGAGCAGCAGGATGTCCTCGTCCGGCTTCATCAGGCTCGCGATGCCGTCGAGGGTTTCCTCCAGATTGCTCCAACTGGCGAGGGGGTGTCGCTCCAGCGAGCCAGGATTGTTCTCCAGCACGACTACGTGTGTGTCGTGGCCGAAGCGCTCTGGAAACATCTTCGCTGCGTACTCGGCTTCGTTGCGGAAGACATCCTCACCGCCATCGCCGCCGAAGGCCACGACATAGAGATTGGGTCGACCCGGCGTGCGCGGGCCCAGCTCGGCCAGCGCCTTGTGCACCATGTTGCGCTGGGCGTACATGACTTGTTCGGGTGACGGTGCCTGTTGGGGCCAATTGTCCGAGGGGGAGTTGTCGTCGTCCGTTTCCGCCGTGCTGGCGGGGGCGGGTGCGGTCGTGCCCTGCGCTGCCTGCTCCTGCGCGCCGGCCGCCGGGGCAGGAGGCGCGCGATGAGACAGGCCCACCATGAGCAATACGCCGGCTGCAAAGGCGAGCAGTGCGGTCAGGGCAGTACGCATGGCGGCAACCCGAAAGGTCAGAGGACGATGTCGTCGAACGTGCGGTAGGCCGGGTGACGCGGTGCGTCCGGTATCTCCAGCGGCTCGCGCAGCAGCCAGCCGGAGCGGAATCCGGCGGCACGCGCGGCGTCGAGTTCTTCCACGATGTCGGACAGGAACAGGAGGTGCTCGGGCAACTCGCCGATGGCGTCGGCGATCAGCTCGTAGGAACGTTGTTCGCGCTTGGGGCCGGTCTCGGTATCGAAGTAACCGGAGAACATCGGGGTCAGGTCGCCCGCTTCGCTATAGCGGAAGAACAGCTTCTGCGCAGGTACCGAGCCCGACGAATAGACGTACAGATGCAGGCCGTCGGCGCGCCACTCATGCAGCTTGGCCGACACTTCGGGGTAGAGATGTGCCTGGTACTCGCCACCGGCATAGCCTTCTTGCCAGATCATGCCCTGCAGTGCTTTCAGCGCGGTGGACTTGCGGTCTTCCTTGATCCAGCGCAGCAGCAGTTCGATCACTTCCTGGCGCGGTGCTTCGACGATGCCCGCCTCTTTGGCCGCCTCGTGCAGCCAGTGCTGCACTTCCGGCGTGTCACCATGCGTTTCGATGAAGGCAGGCAGGCGCTTGTAGGCGTACGGGAACAGTACGTCCTTGACGAAGCTGATCGAGCTGGTGGTGCCTTCGATGTCGGTGACGATGGCGCGGATGACAGTCATGCGGGAAGGCTTGATAGGGGGAGCGACAAGCTTACCCGGCCCCCACCCCTGGAGCGAGGGGCGGTATGCCGGTTCATGATCCGGGTCACCCGGCCGGGCCGGTGCAGGGCTCAGGCGGCCTGCGCGGAGGTATGCGGCGTCATGCGGGGGAACTGTGTAGCGATATCCTCGCCGGTGAATTGCGCCACCCAGCCATCCTTGTTGGTGAACAGGCGGATCGCCACGAAGTAGGGGGCTTCGCTCATGTCGAACCAGTGGCGGGTACCGTCCGGCACGCCGATCAGGTCGCCTTGCTCGCACAGCACGTCGTAGACCTTGCCGTTGAGATGGAGGGTGAACTGGCCGGCGCCGGCAACGAAGAAGCGCACTTCGTCTTCGCTGTGCGTGTGTTCGCTGAGGAACTTTTGGCGCAGGGTGGCCCGATCCGGATGGTCCGGCTTGAGGCTGATCACGTCGACGGCCTGGTAGCCCTCTTCGGACATCAGCCGGTCGATGTCGCTGCGGTAAGCCGCGATCACTTCGTCCTGACTGGCGCCCGGTGCGATCGGCTGGTTGGCTTCCCATTGCTCGAAGCGCACGCCCACCTTGGCCAGCTCGCTGGCGATGTCGCTGTGCTCGGTATGGACCGAGAGCGGGGCTTGGGGCTGGGTGTCATTGAAAATGCGCAGACGGCTCATGCCGACAACCTCCGGAGATCAAGTTCGCAACCGAGCAGGAATTCGAGCGCTTCCAGATGACGGCGCGTCTCGGCCATGTCGCGGCCCCAGGTGTATATACCGTGGCCGTTGATGAGATAGGCGTGCAGGGGACGGCCGCTGTCCAGCCACGCCTCCACTTGCGCAACCAGCTCCGGCATGTGCTGCGTGTTCGGGAACACCGGGATCGCTAGTTCGGCATCGTGCGTGGTCTGGCCGGCGATGGCCTTCTGCAGCTCCCAGCCTTCCAGCTTCACAACGCCATCGGGAGCGAACAGGCGCGAGGCCACGCTCTGGGTGCGTGAATGCGTGTGCAGCACCACGTTGATCTCAGGGAAGCGACGGTAGATCTGCGTGTGCAGTTCGGTCTCAGCGCTGGGACGAGCACTGGTGCCGACAGCCTTGCCGTGCATGTCGATCAGCATGATGTCGTCGCGACCGAGCTTGCCCTTGTCGCGGCCCGAGATGGTGATCGCGGCGTGGTCGCCATCGATGCGCATCGAGAAATTGCTACTGGTGGCGGGCGTCCAGCCGGCGGCAGCGAGTTCGCGCGCAGCGTCGGCGATGGCGTCGGAACGCTCGGCGAACAACGCGGGCGAAATGGTGTCTGGGAGAACCTGGCTCATGATGTATGGACGTCCAAACGGGGTGGCACTATACCACGCCCGTTTTCCTCGATGCGCCGAAAATGCGATCCATTCTCACGACTTATCGACGGGACGAGTAGGATCGGCCGAGGTTTGTCACGGGCGTGGCGAACATGAATGCTTTACGACGGAGGTTGGACCCATGTCGCAAGAGAAAGATATCGAATCGCGCCGCCGGTTTCTCAAGGCCGCAGCCGGGACGGCTGTCGCAGCTGCCATGATCGGGACCTTGCCGCGCGTCGCGCGCGCTGCCGATCTGCCGCACCTGGCTGATTCGGATCCGACCGCCAAGGCACTCGGTTACGTCGAAGACGCCAGCAAGACGGCCGACGCAAAGCACAAGGCGGGCGACTCTTGCGCCAACTGCCAGTTCTACTCCGGTGGTCCGACGGGTTACGGTCCGTGCCAGTTGTTCCCGGGCAAGGCAGTGAGCTCGAAGGGCTGGTGCGTATCGCACGCGCCGAAGAAAGCCTGATCACTGCGTTCGACGCGACACAGAAGGCCGGCCATCACGCCGGCCTTTCTTTTTTTATGACGTGCTCGTCACACACACGATCACGTTTTGCGTGATGCGCATGTTGTATTCGCAAAGGAAAACTCGAACCGAAGAACTCGGTGAGAGAAGGTGCTGCCCAGACGCGTCAGGCCGAGGAGCTGACCCGCCTGACGCGCCGGGCGGCAATCCGGGGCCCACTGCCAAGTGATCAACCCACGGAGCACAGATAATACTCCTGGCAGGGCATTTTGGGGCCCAGGGGCCTCAAAATTTTCTCGAAAAAGTCTCGTTAAAATGATTAAAATCAACGAGTTGTAAGTTTATTAAAGACTGGGCCTCACGAATCCTTGCCGGGGACCAATCATTCGTACCCAGGAGGTGATGTACCCCCTGGCGACATTTTCGGCGACGTTGGCGGCAAATCGCCGCCAAAGCCCGCTTAACCCTGTTTGGCCTGCCGGTGGAGCCGGCTGTGGCGCATTCCGTAGCCGAAGTAGATGGCCAGGCCCAGCACCGTCCAGATGATCATCAGGAGCCAGTTGAACCAGCTCATGAAATAGAGCAGGGACAGGCAGCTGATCACGCCCGCAGGGCAGATAAACCAGGCCCAGGGCACGCGGAAGCCCCGGTGCAGGTGGGGCGACGTATAGCGCAGGATCAGCACGCCTGCACAGACCGCCACGAAGGCGATCAGCGTGCCCATCGACGTCAGGTCGGCGAGCAGATCCAGCGGAAACACCGCCGCCAGGATGGCGATGCCGATACCCGTAATGACGGTGTTGATATGCGGCGTGCGGTACTTGGGATGGATGCGGTTGAATACCTTCGGCAGCAGACCATCGCGGGACATGATCATGAAGATGCGCGGCTGCGCGATGATCATGACCAGGATCACGGACGACAGGCCGATGAGCGCACCGATCTCAACCACCAGTCGCAACCAGCCGAGTTGCGGGTAGTTCTTCACCGCCGTCACGACAGGCTCTGCCGTGCCGAGCTGGGTGTAGGAGAGCAGGCCCGTGAGCACGGCGGCCATCGCGAGGTAGAGCACCGTGCAGATCACCAGCGAGACCAAGGTGCCGAATGGCAGGTCGCGCTGCGGGTTCTTGCATTCCTGCGCCGCAGTCGATGTCGCCTCGAAACCTATGTAGGCGAAGAACACCATGGCGGCGCCGCGCATGATGCCCGACCAGCCGTATTTGCCGGGTGCTTCGTTGGCCGGAATGAACGGGTGCCAGTTGGCCGGGTTGATATAGCGATAGCCGGCGACCACCACGATGATGATCAGGCCCACCTTGAGCGCCACCATGAGGACGTTGAGCCCGGACGACTCCTTGATACCCACGTAGCACAGCGCGGTCAGCGCCAACACGATCGCCACCGCTGGAAGGTTCATCAGGTGACCCGTAGCCACCAGATGACCATCAGTGAAGGCTAGCGGGGCTTCCGTCAGCGACACCGGCAGATGGACACCCATGCTGTCGAGCAGGCTGGTGAAATAGCCGGTCCAACTCGCCGCCACCGCGGAGGCGGAGATGCCGTACTCAAGCACCATGTTCCAGCCGATGAACCAGGCCACCAGTTCGCCTAACGTCGCGTAAGCGTATGAGTACGAGCTGCCTGAGATTGGGATCAGCGTGGCGAACTCGGCGTAGCACAGCGCGGTGAAGGCACTGCAGATCGCTGCCAGCATGAAGGAGATCAGCACGGCCGGGCCGGCGTGTTCCGCAGCGGCCTGGCCCGTCACCACGAAAATGCCGGTGCCGATGACCGCGCCGATGCCCAGCGCAGTGATGCCCCAGGGGCCTAGCGTGCGGCGAAGGGTAGGGCCGTGAGAAGCGTCGTCGGCGTCGGAGAAGTCGGTTTTGCGAGCGAATAACTGTTTGAGCATGCGTCGGCCTGGTGCTGCGGGAGGCGCGGGGTCAAAACGAGAGGGCCGGCGCTGGGCCGGCCCTTCGTGTCGGATCAGGAGTTTTGCTTGCGGAGCTTGCTATGGGAATACCCATAGATGGCATAGATGAGCATACCGATGGTAGTCCAGCCGAGCATCAGCGGCCAATTGGCGCGGAACGACTGCCAGAACAAGTAAAGGCAGATCGCCGAGCCGGCCACGCTCACAAACCAGATGCCAGGCACGCGGAACGAACGCGGCAGTTCGGGGCGGGTATAGCGCAGGATCAGCACGCCGATACACACCGTGGTGAACGCTAGCAGTGTCCCCATCGACACCAGTTCGCCGAGGATGCTCACCGGGAACAGGCCGGCAATCACCAGCGCCGCAACGCCACCAATGATGGTGGCCACGTGCGGCGTGCGGTGCTTGGCGTGAACGCGTGACATACCCTTCGGCAGCAGGCCGTCCTTCGCCATGCTGAAGAAGATACGCGAGGTGCCCAGCAGCATCACCAGGATCACCGATGACAGGCCGGCAAGCGCGCCGAACGACACGATGGCCTTCAACCAGTTCAGCTGCGGGTAGAGGCTTAGCGCGGTAGCGACCGGCTCCGGTGTGCCCAGCTTGTAGTACGGAGCAATGCCGGTGAGGGTCAGTGCCATCGCGATGTACAGAACGGTGCAGATAGCCAGCGAGCCGAGAATGCCGATGGGCATGTCGCGCTGCGGATTCTTCGCTTCACCTGCCGCCGTCGACACGGCGTCGAAGCCTACGTAGGAGAAGAACACCAGCACGGCGGCGCGGAAAATGCCGCTGGTGCCGAAACGGCCAGGGCCTTCTTCCGGCGGAATGAACGGATGCCAGTTGGCCGGATTGATGAAGCGGAACGCGAAGATCAGGAACAGCGCGATGACCACCACTTTGATGGTCACGATCAGCGAGTTGACGAAGGTCGACTGCGTGATGCCCACGTAGCAGAGCCAGGTCAGGCCGCTGACGATGAGTACCGCCGGCAGGTTGATCAGTGCGCCGGTGGTGACGATCTGGTGCGTGTCGGTGAACTTGAGCGGCGCGGTCGACAAATAGTCGGGCAGGGCCAGCGATAGTCCAGTCCAGTGGCCGAGGATGGAAAGACACTCGTTGAAATAGCCGGACCAGCCGGCCGCCACCGTTGCCACGGCGAACAAATATTCGAGGACGAGGTTCCAGCCGATGAACCAGGCGACGATTTCGCCCAGGGTTGCGTAGGAATAGGCGTACGCGCTGCCGGAAACGGGAATCATCGCCGCGAATTCCGCGTAGCACAGGCCCGCGAAAGCGCAAGCAATGCCGGCGACGATGAAGCTGATGATCAAGGCGGGGCCGGCGTGTTCGGCGGCGGCCTGTCCGGTGATGACGAAGATGCCGGCGCCGATGACCGCGCCGACGCCGAGCGTCACCAGATGGCGGGCGGTAAGTACGCGCTTGAGGCTGGCTTCGCCTTCCAGGCTGTCGTGCGGCAATTCGCCTGCATCGACGTGTGGCGACGCCTGAATCGGGTGCGTCGCGAACAGGTTTTTCAGCATGTTTCTCCCCTACCGCCGGATCTGTCGTTTCTTATGAACTTGCCACCGTGACTTTCGCCACGGTCCATGCATGCGTCGCCTCCCCAGCGACGACAGGCCACCATAGCCCAGCGGACCTTGGCGGTACAAGTTGCACTGCGGTCGCCTGCGACCCGCTTCTGAACTGGGTCAAGCCCGCCCATCTCTGAAATAATGCAGTTCGGCGGCGACGTAGGTACGCGGCCACTTCTTTATGTTCTTACGCAATGGACGATCCATGAGTGCACTGCTCGCACAGTTTCAGCATTACGGCCAGCAGTGGCCCCAAGAGGGCGATGTCTCGCACTTCATCGATTTTTTGGCAGGCGGCCAGCAGGTGTTTCTGCGCGAATCCCTTGAGGGACATTTCACCGGATCGGCATGGCTCGTCAGTGCCGATGGCGAACGCGTCCTGCTGACCCACCACCGCAAATTGAGTCGTTGGCTGCAGCTGGGCGGCCATGCTGACGGTGATATGGATCTCTCGCAGGTCGCGTTGCGTGAGGCGGAAGAGGAGTCCGGACTCACCGGTCTCAACGTCGAGCTTGGGCCATTCGATCTCGATCGCCATCGCATTCCCGCCCGCGCGCAGGAGCCGGAGCACTGGCATTACGACGTGCGTTACGTCGTGCGTGCGGGTGCGAACGAGGCCTTCGAAGTCAGCGAGGAATCACACGCACTGGCGTGGCGCTCCATTCGGGAAATCGCCGACGACCCTGCGAGCGACGAATCATTGCGCCGCATGGCGAGCAAGTGGCTGCAACGTAGCTGAGGCCGCTGCTTAGGCGTACTTCGCGGGTGCCGGATTCAGGTGCCCGCATTCCACGCAGGTGCGGGCATCGATCGAGCGGTAGAAGCGTTCGAACACGGGTGGGAAATCCTGCTCGATGCTGTCGAGAGTGAAGTACTCCTCGTACAACTTGTGGTTGCAGCGCTCGCAGTACCACATCAGGCCGTCTTTCTCGCCAGCGAGGCGTCGCCGCTCGATCACCAGGCCGATGGATTCGGGCATGCGCTGCGGGGAGTGCGGCACGCAGGGCGGAAGGTAGAACATCTGGCCGGCGCGGATCGGTATATCGCGCAACATGCCCTCGTCCTGCACCTTCAGCACCATCTCGCCTTCGAGCTGATAGAAGAATTCCGGACCTTCGTCGTAATGGAAGTCCGTGCGCGCATTCGGGCCGCCTACGATCATCACAATGAAGTCACCGTCCACGATGCACTTGTTGCCGACGGGCGGCTTCAGCAGGTGACGGTGTTCGTCGATCCAGCGTTGCAGGTCGATGGGTGGCGTCAGGGCCATGTAGGGCTCCGTCGGTGGGGAGGGCGACAGGTGGGGAGTGTAAGCACCGCGGCTCAGTCGATCCAGCGTCCTTCGCCGAGCACCGTTTCCAGACGCGAGCGTTCGTCGGGCTGATGGAGGCCTTCGCGATCCAGCCAATTCCTGTCGTAATAGCTGCCGCTGTAGCGATCGCCGCCGTCGCAGATCAGGGTGACCATCGGGCCGTGTTCACCTCGTGCTTTCATTTCAGCCATCAGTTGTAGTGCACCGACCAGGTTCGTGCCGGTCGAGCCACCGCATCGCCGCCCGAGCAGCATTTCCAGCAGGCCAAGGGCGGCGATGCTGGCAGCATCGGGGACGCGCAGCATGCGGTCGATAACGCCGGGCATGAACGACGGCTCCACGCGCGGGCGACCGATGCCTTCGATGCGCGACCCGCGCGACAGTTGCAGGCCTGGATCGCGATGGTGGTAGTAGTCGTAGAACACCGAGTGTTCCGGATCGACCACGGCCAGTTGTGTGCGATCGAGCTGGCCGCCGCGATAACGGATGTAGCGGCCGATGGTGGCGGAAGTGCCGCCCGTGCCGGCCGGTACGACGATCCAGCGCGGCGTGGGATCGGGCTCGTGCTGCATCTGCCGGAAGATCGATTCGGCAATGTTGTTGTTACCGCGCCAGTCGGTGGCGCGCTCGGCATAGGTGAACTGGTCCATGTAGTGGCCGCCGATCTCGTCGGCCAGCCGTTGCGCGGCGCCATAGACGTCGGTGTCGTCGATGAGATGACAGTGGCCGCCAAAGAATTCGATCTGCGTGATCTTGTCGCGTGAGGTGCTACGCGGCATTACCGCGAAGAAGGGCAGGTCGAGCAACCGCGCGAAATAGGCTTCGGAAATCGCGGTGCTGCCGCTGGATGCTTCCACCACGGGGCGTCCTTGCTCGAGCCAACCGTTGCAGATGGCATAGAGAAACAGCGAGCGTGCCAGCCGATGCTTCAGGCTGCCGGTGGGGTGGACCGATTCATCCTTGAGGTAAAGCGGAATGCCGGGAAAGGCGGGCAAATCCAATCGGATGAGGTGCGTGTCCGCCGAGCGATGGGCCTCGGCGTCCAGCGTCTGGATGGCGCGGCTGATCCAATGGGCGTGCATTCGGCGAGATTAGCACCCGGTCGAGTGAACGCCTTGTCCCCGATCATGGACAAGGCGACGCCACTTTTGCGATCAGGGCGACCAGCCCAGACTGTGAGCCAGTGAGCGACCGGTGAGCCGATAACCGTCCGGGCTGAGGTGGATCAGGTCGTGGCCCATCAGACTGGGTTGCGCATGCGCCCAGCCGTAGCTTCCACCCTGTCCGCCCATAAGGTCCTGCCAGCTCCAGGCCGCACAACCGAAACGGCTGCCTACGTCTCGCTGTACCTGCTCGATGCGCTGGTGTACGCGACTGTAGGTGAGCAGCGGCAGCGTGCCACCCTTGCCTTGGCGCAACACGCCGCGGTCAGGCGGCCCCACCAGTACACACGATGCCTTGGGAAATACTTGTCGCATATTGCCGAGCGCACGCTCCAGCATCGCGGCGTACTTCTCGGTGTCGAAGTCAGGGTCCGCGCCTTCGTTGGTACCAAACTCCAACAACACGCCGTCGTAACTCACGCCGTGCAGCGATTGGGCGAACGTGCTCGGATTGACGTTGGCCCAGCCCTTTACCGTCGCGGAAGGCAGGCCGAACACGTCGAAGCTGACGTCGGGCATCTGCGGTCGGTCAAGGATGAAACCCTGCAGCACCAGCTTGCCCTGCGATACGCGCAGCTTGATGGTGGACATGGCGCCGTTGGTGCCGAGCGCCAACGCCTGGCTGGTATTCGACGCAGGCAATGTCACGGTGCGCTGTGCACCATCATCGATCACGTAATCGATGGTCGCGCCGGCGGGTGCGCTATAGATCACCTGGAGCTGTCGCACATCGGCTTGCCGCGAGGGGTTGCGCACGTCGAGCCAGACGTAGCTATCCGGCCCGGCGTCGACGACGCGGTTGGCCAAGCCTGGCCCGATGTCGAGCGGCGATGGCGAGGTATAGGCGATGTCGGTCGTCCAGCTCGAGCCAATGCAGTACGCGCGCAAACCCGGGAGCACCACATTGGCGCGGCCCATGGTCGGCGGCAGCAAGCGAGGGGCGACGCTTAATCCCTTGTCGCGCAGCGCCTGGATCAGCGTCGACGCAAACGGACCGCCGGCGATATGGCTGTCTCCCCAGATGGCGATGCGTCGCGGTTGCTCGCTGTTGCCCGGCGCGAATCCAGCAAGGGTCTGTGTATCAACCAGGGGTTGCGGGCGGATGGTCGTCCTGGCCAGCGGGCCGAGTTCGGCGTCGCTGGGCATCTGGGTGCCGCTCATGTTGACGCGGGCGGCAGGGCGGCCCGCTATCGGCTTGGGTGGCGCTGGCGGCGCGTTGGGGCAGACCAGGTCGCTGACGCCGCCGAACGACGAAGGGGCATCCTGTGCTTGAGCGGGAAGGCTGCAGGAAAGAGCGGAAAGGCCAGCGCACCATGCACTGATCATCAAAAAACGTGTTACTGGTGCCATGCGCCATATGCTCCGGTCATTCAAGAATCCGTGCCCGCGAGGTTCTCGGGCAGGCCATTCTGCTTCAGATACGCAAGGTGTTTCTTGCGCAGCTTCATGGTGTAGATGCCATCGGGTGTTTCGGTGAGGATCAGCTGCAGATCACGCACGACGTCGCCGCGCTCGCCCAGGTGGAACGTCTGCGCCAGCACGCTATCTCGCGTATACGTGTTGGGTGAGGCGGAGTGCGGGCGACCCAATGCTGCCACGCAGCGCCAGCGTACGAAGCCGATGGGTTTGACGATATCGCCCGTGTCATTCGTCCAGCCCTGCGTCGAGATGCGATTGGCGACTTCGATCTGCTGGGCGGGTGTAGCTTCAGCCGGGGTAGGGGCAAATTGATTACCACCCCAGGTTTTCCAGTCGTCCACCGACATGCCAAGCCCGCCGGAATGACGACCGCCGTTCTGCCAATTGGCATCCGTCTCGCAACGGGCCATTTTGTTCCAGTAGTCGTCGCTGGCCGCCGGTTGCGGGGCCAGTTCGAGCGTAGGTGAAAGATCGCCCGTGGCATGGGTCGCCGCGGTCTCGGTCGTGTCTGCTGCTGCGGTTTCCGCCTTGTCACGCGCCAGATGACCTGTGCGCATGATTTCCGTGATGAAGGCGCGCTGGCCGATGGTGGTCAGGTGAACGCCATCGGAAACGAAGTAATCGGGCTGGTTATCCGATGCATCGTTCCAACGCACAGTGACCACGTTCGGATAGTCGGGCGCCACTTGGTCGATCAGTGCGTTGTTGGCTTCCATCCAGCGACGCGGCACGTGCGTGTTGACCAGCACCACGCGCTTGCAGTCGGACAGCATGGAAAGAATCTGCCGTAGCTGATCCTCGGTGACGTAGCCGTTGGTTCCCAGATGTACCAGTGCCACTTCGCGCACGGCGCCTGCGCTCTTGAGCGTCTTGATCTGGCGGATGACGTCGGCGGCTTGCCAGCCCATCGTTGCGTGCACGTCCGCGCCGGGCAGTGTGGCCTTCAGCAGGCGGCTGGAGCCCAGCAACACGGAGTCACCCACGGCCGTCAGCTCGTCACCGGTGAACGCCTCCACGGCGGGTTGATCCGGTTGCGTGTCGACCACCGGTGCAACCACGGGTTCGACAGGCGCTTCCACCGACACGGCTGCAATGGGTGCAATCGTGTCCTGTAGTTGGATCGGTGCCACGGGTGCGGTGAGGTCGAGCGCATCGCGCACGTCTTGCGCGGGCTTCGCTTGCGCGGGCGCGTGCCAGAGCGAGACGCCCATGGAGGCGAATACCAGCACCAGTGTGGCAATCACTGCCACGCGTCCCGGCCATGCGTGGCGGCGCGTGCTGGTGAAGATGCGTCGGAGCGCACCGCGACGAATGGGCATTTCCAGATAGCGGTAGGAGAGCGCTGCCACGACGAGCGTCAGCACGATGCGCACGACGAGCACCGAGCGGTTGTCCAGCGCGCGCAGATCCATACCCGGGCGCGTCAGCATGAACACCGGCCAGTGCCACAGGTAGATGCCGTAGGAGCGCTCGCCGATCCAGCGCATCACGGGGTTGTCGAGGCAGCGGCCGAAGGCCATGCCCGGGTGCGTGGCGATCATGATCAGCGCGAGGGACGTCGCGGCGGCGGCGAGGAAGCCCCACGGGTAAAGCCTGGGCGTGTCTTCGCCCATCATGGCGAACAGCGCGACCATGCACGTCAGTGCGATCAGGCCGAGCAGCCAGCCGGTGGCGCGGGCCATCACACCCGGGCGATCCAGTTCGGGTGACGGCTGCCAGAGCAAACCCAGGGCCGAACCGAGCAGCAGGGCAAAGCCGTGGGTATCGGTGCCGAAGTACAGGCGCGACGGATCACCCTGTCCGGGATAGCCGATCTTGTGCGCCAGCAGCGCCATCCATGCGGCGGAAGCCGCGGCAAGCACGATAGCGATAACCGCCATGCCGCGACGCTTCATGCGCGGTAGAAGAATGAAGGCCAGCGGCGCCCACAGGATGTAGAACTGCTCTTCGATGGCGAGCGACCACAGGTGCTGCAGAAGCGGTGGTCGGCCCGTGGCCTCGAAGTAGGAGGTCTGGCTGCGCAGCAATTCCCAGTTGGTGACGTAGGCGAGCGAAGCGACGACGTCGTTGCGCAGATGGGGCAGTGCATCGCGCGCGACCCACGTGGCGATCGCCACCACCACGGCCATCATCAGCCACGAGGCGGGCAGCAGGCGTTTGGCGCGACGCCAGTAGAAGTCGCGCAGATCCAGCCGACCCGTGCGGTCCACTTCACGGGCCATCAGCCCCGTAATGAGGAAGCCGGAAATGACAAAGAACAGGTCGACGCCGAGGTAGCCACCTCGCGCCCAGTAAAAATCGGCATGAAAAAGCACGACGGCCGACACGGCGATGGCCCGGAGGCCATCGAGTCCGGAAAGTCGTGTATGGACGGATGGAACGATCTGCGTGGTGACTGTTGCCACATCCGGGTGGCCTTCCACTTCCTGTGGATACTCTGCGAGTAGCATGGTGCCGTTCTTGGTTAGGGGCCTTGTCCATAAGCATGGCCGTCGTTTGTGCTGCAGCGACGGCCAAAACGGGCAAATCCGGGGCGACTTGCTGCGCCCCTGCGGTCAAACCTCCAATGTCGCCAGATCGCCCTTTTCCTCGAGCCATGCCTTGCGGTCGCTGGCGCGCTTCTTGGCAAGCAGCATGTCCATCAGCTTGGTCGTGCCATCGTCGCCATCCACGGTGAGCTGCACCAGGCGGCGCGTGTCCGGATGGATGGTCGACTCGCGCAACTGGCCCGGGTTCATCTCGCCCAGACCCTTGAAGCGGGTGGTGCTGACCTGGCCTTTCATCTTTTCGCGTTGCACGCGCTCGAGCATCGCGTTCTTTTCGTTTTCGTCCAGGCAGTAGAACACCTGCTTGCCCACGTCCACGCGGAACAGGGGTGGCATGGCAACGAACACGTGCCCTTCGCGGACCAGCGACGGGAAGTGCCTGAGGAACAGCGCACTGAGCAGAGTAGCGATGTGCAGGCCGTCGGAATCCGCGTCGGCGAGGATCACCACCTTGCCGTAGCGCAAGCCGGACAGGTCGTCCTTGCCGGGGTCGCAACCAATGGCGACAGCAAGGTTGTGCACTTCTTCAGAGGCGAGCACCGAGCCGGACTCGACTTCCCAGGTGTTGAGGATCTTGCCGCGTAGCGGAAGAATGGCCTGGAATTCCTTGTCGCGCGCCTGCTTGGCGCTACCGCCCGCCGAGTCGCCTTCCACCAGGAACAGCTCGGTGCGGCTAAGGTCGGTGGCGGTGCAGTCGGCGAGCTTGCCGGGCAGGGCGGGGCCCTGGGTAATCTTCTTGCGCACCACCTGCTTGGCGGCCTTCAGGCGCGCACTGGCGCGCTCGATCGCGAGCTGGGCGATGCGCTCGCCCAGGTCCACGTGCTGGTTGAGCCACAGGCTGAAGGCATCGTGGATGACGCCTTCGACCATGCCAGCCGCATTGCGGGAGGACAGGCGCTCCTTGGTCTGGCCGGCGAACTGTGGATCTTGCAGCTTGGCCGACAGTACGAAGGCGAGGCGCTCCCACACGTCTTCCGGCGCGAGCTTCACGCCGCGCGGCAGCAGGTTGCGGATGTCGCAGAACTCGCGAATGGCATTGGTGAGGCCCGAGCGCAGGCCGTTCACGTGCGTACCGCCCTGGGCGGTGGGAATGAGGTTGACGTAGCTTTCCTGCACCAGCTCGCCTTCGGGCAGCCAGGCGAGGGCCACGTCGAGACCATCGGCCTCGCGCTGTACGTGGTGCACGAACAGCTCGGCCGGGATGGCCTCGGCGTTGGACAGCTCGTCGCGCAGGTAGTCGCGCAGGCCGTCCTCGTAATACCACTCGTTGACGTCGCCCGTGGCTTCGTCCACCAGCTTCACGTTGAGACCAGCGCAGAGCACGGCCTTGGCGCGCAGCAGATGACGCAGCTTGCCGAGCGAGATCTTCGGCGAGTCGAAATACTTCGGGTCGGCCCAGAAGCGTACGGTGGTGCCGGTCTTTTTCTTCGGCACCGTGCCAATGATCTCGAGCTCACTGGCGCGGTCGCCGTTCTCGAAGGCCATGCGGTATTCGTTGCCGTCGCGGCGGATGGTGACTTCCACACGGTTGGACAGCGCGTTCACCACGGAGACGCCCACGCCGTGCAAGCCGCCGGAGAAGTTGTAGTTCTTGCCGGAGAACTTACCGCCCGCGTGCAGACGCGTGAGGATCAGCTCAACGCCCGGCACGCCTTCTTCCGGGTGGATGTCCACCGGCATGCCGCGGCCGTCGTCGCTTACCTCGACCGAGCCGTCGGTGTGGACGATCACCTCGATGGATTTGGCGTGGCCAGCGAGGGCCTCGTCCACCGAGTTGTCGACCACTTCCTGCACCAAGTGGTTCGGGCGGGAGGTGTCCGTATACATGCCGGGGCGGCGCTTGACCGGGTCAAGGCCAGAGAGGACTTCAATGTCGGCGGCGTTGTAGCGACTGCTCATGCGGGAAAGTGGACAGCGTGGTTAATCGCGGGAGGATGAGTGGCGGGCGCGGGGAGGTCAAGCATTGACACGATCTTGCGGCGCTTTCGGGGCATTGCAGGGTCCGCCGGATGTCCCCGCTATGGCGAGCTGCAAGGCCGTTGGACCACTTATATACATATAGTCAGGGTAGTTAGCGGCCGCCCGTCGTGCCGGAGGCGATCAGTCAGGATAGGTCTTGCCGATCCGATGCCGGGGCGTGAGATAGATCCCGGCGGTGTAGGAGCGCGGCTCGCCATGTGCGCTGAGCTGGCCCCAGGGCAGCTCCCAGGTACCACCGAATGCTGGCGCATGAGCGAACGTGGCGTGATCGGCGGCCCGGCCCAGTGCGGCTTGCGCCATGCGTACCAACAGCTGGACCTCCTGCTTGAGCAGGGCCTCGCTGACCCGGTTCCAGTCGAACGGGCTCAGGGGGCCGTTGGCGAGGTGCATGGACATGCCGGCCCCACGGCCCCGGTAGAACGTCAGAGCTACATGCCATCGGTGCGTTTCGATGGTTTCTTGCCAGCCTTGGAGTGTGAGCAGGTCTGGCACGTGCGGGTTGGGGTGGCTGGTGAGCCGGGCGTAGGCCCGTGTCTGCTCAAAGGCGGCCAGTTCGCCATCGACGGCCAGCGTTTCGCCGTCACCGAAGTCCAGGATGCCGCTGGGCAGGTCAAGCATGCTGGCGTCCGCCCGTCAGAGTGGTGCGCAGTGCCGCTCGAGCCATGCCAGGTCAGCGTCCTCCAGTAGCGGCGACAGCGCGGCGCGGACGGTGGCGTGGTAATCGTCCAGCCAGGCGCGCTCTTCGGGGTTGAGCAGGCTTGGTTCCAGCGCGCGGCGGTCGAACGGGCACAGGGTTAGCGTTTCGAACCCATAGAACTCGCCGAACTCGGTCTTCTCAGCCTCGACCACAACGGCCAGGTTCTCGTGGCGAATACCGTGTCGACCCGGCTTGTAGAGGCCCGGCTCGATCGAAGTGATCATGCCCGGGTCCAGTGGCACCAGTGTGGCGCCGGAGGCGGGCGGGCGGATGCCGTGCGGCCCTTCATGGACATTGAGGAAGTAGCCCACGCCGTGCCCGGTGCCATGGCCATAGTCCATGCCACTGGCCCAGAGCGGTGCGCGCGCCAGCGCGTCGAGCTGCGGGCCGCTCGCCCCTTTCGGAAAGCGGGCGCGACTGAGGGCGATCATGCCCTTCAACACGAGCGTCCCGTCGCGCCGTTGCTCGGCCGTGGTTTCGCCCAGGGCAAGCACACGCGTGATATCGGTGGTGCCACCCAGGTACTGGCCACCGGAATCGACCAGTAGCAGGCCTTGGGCCTTGAGCGTGCTATGCGCCTCCGGCATGGCCCGGTAATGCGGTAGTGCGCCGTTGGCCATATAGCCGGCGATGGTCGAGAAACTCTCGCCAACGAAGTTCGGCTGGGCTGAGCGCTCTTCGCGCAGGAGTGTGTCCACGTCCAGCTCGGTTTGCGTCATGCCGGCGGTGACGCGTTCCTCCAGTCGGCGGAACGCGCGTGCGAGTGCTGCGCCGTCCCGGCGCATCACGTCGCGAATATGTTCCAGCTCGGCTTCCGTCTTGCGCGCCTTGAGTAGTGTCGAAGGGTTGGCCGCTTCGACCAGTCCCGTGGTGCTGGGAATGGCGGCGGCTACGGCGACCACGACGCGATTGCCGTCGAGCAGCAGGCGATCCTGTGCACCGAGCTCGGAAAGCGCGTCTGTCACTGTGCCGTAATCGGCGATGCGAATCTGATCAGTGCCGAGCGCGCTTACGAGCGCGTCGGTGAGCTTGCCGCGATCAACAAACAGCGTGGCGTGACCTTCTGCCTGCACCAGCAGATGTGCGAGGAACACCGGATTGCACTCAACGTCGCTGCCGCGCAGGTTGGTCAGCCACGCGATGTCATCCAGGCTGGACACCAAATGATGCGTCGCGCCCAGTTTGCGCATGGCAGTGCGCAAGCGCCCAAATTTGTCGCTGCGCTGCTGGGTCGCATAACGGATGGCGTGCTCAACCACGGGAGCGGAGGGCAGGGAGGGACGATCCGGCCAGATTAGTCCGGGCAAGTCCAGGTCGGTGCGCAGGCGGGCGCCGATGTGCTCCAGGCGTCGCTCGAGCTGTCGTGCGCCGGCCAGCGGAAAACTGTCGCCGGCCACGGCCAGGGTTTGTCCCTCGGACAGATGGTCCAGCAGCCACTCGATGTGCTCGGGCGCGTGGGCTACGCGCTGCTTCATCAGATCAACGCCGCTACCGGCCAGTTCCGTCGCTGCCTGCGCGAAATAGCGGCTGTCGGTCCACAGTCCGGCATGGTTGGCGGTGACGACGAGCGTGCCGGCCGAGCCACTAAAGCCAGAAAGCCATGCGCGAGCCTGCCAATGGGCGGGCAGGTACTCGGACAGATGTGGATCAGCGCTGGGGACGAGGCAGGCGGCAACGTCGTGCTGCTGCATGGCTTGCCGCAAGGCGACCAGTTTCGCGGGCGTGGTGTGGTCCATCGACGCATGGTAGCAGGGGCGTCGATCCGTCGATTTTCGGGGTTCTGCTACGAAAGTCGGCGTGCGAATGCGGGTGCGCGCACTTGCTTTTTTTAGTCAAGTGGCCGCAGGCGTCTGCGCAAAAAATTACATGTGCGGCATTGTGTCTCAAAGAAGTACCAACGCGAACCTAACATGGCTACCATGCCGCGTCCCCACGCTGCACCCCAGGTAGTCAGTGAACATGCAAGCCCTTTTTTCGCGCCTGCGTTACGCAGGCGTTGGCGTCGCTGTGTTGCTCAGCGGCTGCAACTTGGAAGTCCTCACGCCCAAGGGCGATGTGGGTGCCCATGAGAAGTCCCTCATCCTGATCGCGCTGGGCCTGATGGCCGTGGTGGCGATTCCGGTGATTGCGATGACGCTGTGGTTCCCCTGGCGCTACCGCTCCTCGAACAAGAAAGCTACCTACGCGCCGAACTGGTCGCACTCGAACAAGATCGAGGTGGTGGTGTGGACCATCCCGGCCATCATCGTGGCGATTCTTGCGGTGATCACCTGGACGAGCTCGCATGCGCTTGATCCGTACAAGCCGCTGGAATCGGAAGCCAAGCCGATCACCGTGCAGGTGGTCTCGATGGACTGGAAGTGGTTGTTCGTTTACCCGGAATACGGCGTGGCCTCGGTGAACGAGCTGGCCTTCCCGACCGATCGCCCGGTGAACTTCCAGCTCACCTCCGATTCGGTGATGAACGCCTTCTTCATTCCGCAGCTGGGTAGTCAGATCTACGCCATGGCGGGTATGGAAACCAAGCTGCACCTGATCGCGCGTGAGCCGGGCACCTATGCAGGCCTTTCGACCAACTTCAGTGGCGAAGGCTTCTCGGACATGCACTTCAAGGCCATCGCGACCTCCGAAGACGGCTTCAACGAGTGGATCGCCAAGGCCAAGGCCTCGCAGGCGAATCTTGATGACGCGGGCTACAAGGCGCTGGCGCAGCCCAGCGAGAAGGCTCCGGTCACGTATTACGGCAACGTCACACCCAACCTGTTTGTGGGCGTGATCAACCAGCACATGGGCGGGATGTCGCATGACGCCGCCAAGCACGGCGAGATGCAGATGGAAGGCATGCATCACGACGCGCCGCAGGAAGGCATGCAGATGGACATGCACAACCACGAGGGCGGGGACGCAGTGTCCTCGAACATCACCCCGGCCAAGGCAGAGAAGTAAGCCATGTTTGGAAAGCTCACCCTTGACGCGGTCCCGTATCACGAGCCCATCGTGATGGGCACGCTCGTTGCCGTCATTCTTGGCGGTCTGGCGATGCTCGCCATCATCACCAAGTTCCGTCTATGGGGTTACCTGTGGAAGGAATGGTTCACGTCCGTGGACCACAAGAAAATCGGCATCATGTACATCATCGTGGCGCTGGTCATGCTGCTGCGTGGCTTCTCCGATGCCATCATGATGCGCATGCAGCAGGCCATGGCCGCTGGTGAATCGGCCGGCTATCTGCCGCCGCACCACTTCGATCAGGTGTTCACCGCGCACGGTGTCATCATGATCTTCTTCGTGGCCATGCCGTTCATCACGGGTCTGATGAACATGGTGGTGCCGCTGCAGATCGGCGCGCGCGACGTGGCCTATCCGTTCCTGAACTCGCTCAGCTTCTGGCTGTTCATGTCGGGCGTGGTGCTGGTGATGGTGTCGCTGTTTGTGGGCGACTTTGCCGCCACCGGCTGGCTCGCTTATCCGCCGCTCTCGGGCATCAAGTACAGCCCAACAGTAGGCGTGGATTACTACATCTGGTCACTGCAGCTGTCCGGCCTGGGCACCACGCTGAGCGGTATCAACTTCATCGTCACCATCATGAAGATGCGTGCCCCTGGCATGACGCTGATGAAGATGCCGGTGTTCACGTGGACCGCTCTGGTCACCAACATCCTGATCGTGGCTGCGTTCCCGATCCTGACGGTCACGCTGGCGCTGCTTACGGCTGATCGCTACCTCGACATGCACTTCTTCACGAACGAGCTTGGCGGCAACGCCATGATGTACGTGAACATGATCTGGATCTGGGGTCACCCGGAGGTCTACATCCTGATCCTGCCGTGCTTCGGTGCGTACTCGGAGATCGTCGCGACGTTCTCCAAGAAGCCGTTGTTTGGCTACAAGTCGATGGTCTATGCGACTTCGTGCATCGGCGTGCTCTCGTTCGTTGTGTGGTTGCACCACTTTTTCACCATGGGTTCGGGTGCCAGCGTCAATGCCTTCTTCGGCATCACGACGATGATCATCTCGGTGCCCACGGGTGCAAAGCTGTTCAACTGGCTGTTCACCATGTATCGCGGCCGCGTGGAATACAACGTGCCGATGCTGTGGACGGTGGGCTTCATGGTCACCTTCGTGATCGGCGGCGTCACCGGCGTGCTGATGGCTGTGCCGGGCGCAGACTTTGTGCTGCACAACAGCGTGTTCCTGATCGCGCACTTCCACAACGTGATCATCGGCGGCGTGGTGTTCGGCGTGTTCGCGGCCATCAACTACTGGTTCCCGAAGGCCTTCGGCTTCCGCCTCAATGAGTTCTGGGGCAAGGCGTCCTTCTGGTGCTGGCTGGTCGGCTTCTGGATGGCCTTTGCACCGCTGTACGTGCTCGGCCTGAAGGGCATGACGCGTCGCATGAACCATTACGCCAACCCGGATTGGCAGCCGTTCCTGATCGTCGCCGCCCTCGGCGCCGCGGTCATTGCGGTGGGCATCCTCTGCACCCTTGTGCAGTTCTATGTCTCCATCCGCGACCGCAAGAGCCTCACCGATCCCAGCGGCGACCCGTGGGGTGGCCGCACCCTGGAGTGGGCCATCAGCTCGCCCGCGCCTTTCTACAACTTCGCCATCGTTCCCCAGGTCAAAGAGCTCGACCAATTCTGGGAAGACAAACAAAACGGAGTCGCCTACGTGCAGCCTGCCAAGTACGAAGACATTCACATGCCCCGTAACACCGGCGTCGGTGTGGTCATGGGCGCGTTCGGTACGGTCCTGGGCTTTGCCCTGGTGTGGCACATCTGGTGGCTGGCGGCCGTGGGCCTGCTGGGCATGATCGGTGCCTTCATCGTCCGCGCTTACGACCGTGACATCGATTACTGGGTGCCGGCGGCCGAGGTCGAGAAGATCGAGCGTTCGCGTCATGCGCAGCTCAAACAGTTCCAGACCACGCAGGTGGCTCCGGTGGCCGCGCCGCAGCGTCAGAAGGTGGCGTAACCCATGAGCAGTCCTGCAGTAAGCGCCACGCATGGCGCGCTCGACGGCGTCTCCCATGGTGGAGACGCCCATCACCACGACGATGGATCCAAGACCCTGCTGGGGTTCTGGATCTATCTGATGAGCGACTGCCTGATCTTCTCAGGCCTGTTCGCGACCTTCGCTGTGCTTGGCAACAGCACGGCTGGCGGCCCGACCGCCAAGGAACTGTTCGAGCTGCCGTACGTGCTCGGCGAGACGATGCTGCTGCTCTTCTCGTCGGTCACCTTCGGCATGGCTATGCTCAACATGCATGCCGGCAAGAAGGGCGGCGTGGTGGCTTGGCTGGCGGTGACGTTCCTGTTCGGTGCCGGCTTCATCGGCATGGAAGTTTACGAGTTCGCCAAGCTCATCCATGAAGGCGCGGGCCCGAGCCACAGCGCGTTCCTGTCCAGCTACTTCACGCTAGTGGGCACGCACGGTCTGCACGTCACCTGCGGCCTGATTTGGCTGGTGGTGATGATGGATCAGATCCGTCGCTTCGGCCTGACCGATGCCACCCAGCGTCGCCTGTCGTGCCTGAGCCTGTTCTGGCACTTCCTGGACATCGTCTGGATCTGCGTCTTCACCTTTGTGTACCTGCGGGGGGCCATCTGATGTCCGGCAACCACCATTCCCACGACGCCCACCGCGGCGCCGAGCATGCCGATCACGGCAGCACCAAGTCCTATGTCGTCGGCTTCGTGCTGTCGGTGGTACTGACGCTGGCGTCATTCGGCGTGGTCATGAGCGGCAAGGTTCCGCACGACCTGATGATGCCGGGCATCATCGTGTTCGGCGTGGCCCAGCTCATCGTCCAGCTGAAGTATTTCCTGCATATGGGTCTGTCGCCGTCCCAGCGCAGCAATTTCGCCATCATGCTGTTCACTCTGCTGATCCTGGCCATCGTGGTGGTCGGTTCGCTGTGGGTGATGCACAACATGAATGCGAACATGATGCATCCGACGTCCCAGATGATGCCGGTCGAATAAGCCGGCTCGCCAGGGTTCGCGACGGGGCGCCTTCGGGCGCCCTTGTCGTTTCTGGGGTTGGGTGGGCGGCTTCAATTTTTCGATCCGTCATTCCGGCCTGCGCCGGAATGACGAGCAAAAGCAGCGCCGATGTCGCCCCAGGGTGCCGCCAGCGCCCCTAACTTGAACGCGCCAGTCATTTACACCCCCGCAAACCCTCGCGGCCAGCCCGTTCTTCCTCTAAAATACATATTTCCAGCACGGCTGCATCCCATGACCCCCCTGATTTTCGTCACCGGCGGTGTGGTGTCCTCTCTCGGCAAGGGCATCGCCGCGGCGTCGCTGGCTTCCATTCTGGAAGCGCGTGGCCTTTCGGTCACCATGATGAAGCTCGACCCGTACATCAACGTGGATCCGGGCACCATGAGTCCCTTCCAGCACGGCGAGGTCTACGTGACCGACGACGGCGCGGAGACCGACCTAGACCTGGGCCACTACGAGCGCTTCGTCAACACGCGTCTCACGGGCAAGAACTCCATTACCACGGGCAAGATCTACGAATCGGTGATCCGCAAGGAGCGCCGCGGCGACTACCTGGGCGCCACTGTGCAGGTGATTCCGCATATCACCGATGAGATCAAGCACTGCATCCACGAGGCCACCCGTGGCTACGATGTGGCGATGGTGGAGATCGGCGGCACGGTGGGCGACATCGAATCGCTGCCGTTCCTGGAGGCCATCCGCCAGCTGCGTATCGAGCACGGCCCGGAAAAGGTGATGTTCATGCACCTGACCCTGGTGCCGTACATCAAGGCTGCCGGCGAGATCAAAACCAAGCCGACCCAGCACTCGGTGAAGGAGCTGCGCTCCATCGGTATCCAGCCAGACGTGTTGCTGTGCCGCTGCGAGCAGCCGCTGCCGGACGGCGAGCGCCGCAAGATCGCCCTGTTTACCAACGTTCCCGAGAATGCGGTGATCAGCGCGGCCGACGTGGACATCATCTACAAGCAGCCGCTGTGGCTGCACAAGCAAGGCCTCGATGAGATCGTGGTCAAGCGCTTGGGCCTGCAGGCGGGCCCGGCCGACCTGTCGTCGTGGCAGCGCACGGTCGAGGCCGTGGAGCACCCGAAGGACGAGGTCAACGTCGCCATCGTCGGCAAGTACGTCGAGCACAAGGACGCCTACAAGTCCTTGGGCGAGGCGCTGCGCCACGGCGGCATCAAACAGCTCACCCGCGTCAATCTCAGCTGGGTTGATTCGGAGCAGGTCGAGGCCGAAGGCGCCGCCAAGGTGCTGGGCAATGCCGACGCCATCCTGGTGCCAGGCGGCTTCGGCAAGCGCGGCTTCGAGGGCAAGGTATTGGCCGCCAGGTACGCCCGTGAGAAGGGCGTGCCGTACTTCGGCATCTGCTACGGCATGCACGCCGCAGTGGTGGACTTCGCGCGGAGCGTGGCGGGTCTCACCGAGGCCGATTCCAGTGAGAACGACCGCAACAGCCCGGACCCCGTCATCGGCCTGATCACCGAGTGGACCACAGCCACCGGCGAAGTCGAGACCCGCACCGAGCGTTCGGATCTGGGTGGCACCATGCGCCTGGGTGCGCAGGAATGCCGCCTCAAGGCCGGCACGCTTGCCCGCGAGCTTTACGGCCAGGACGTGGTGCGCGAGCGTCATCGTCACCGTTACGAATTCAACAACCGTTACCGCCAGACGTTCGAAGACCTCGGTCTCGTGATCTCCGGCAAATCGATGGACGATCTGTTGGTCGAGATCGTCGAGCTGCCGCAGCAGAAGCACCCGTGGTTCCTCGGCTGCCAGGCGCATCCGGAATTCACGTCCACTCCGCGCGATGGCCATCCGCTGTTCATCGGCTTCGTGCAGGCCGCCCGCGAGTTCAAGGCGGTGCGCGAAGGTGAGCGTCTTGCCAAGGAGTCTGTCGCATGAAGTTGTGTGGATTCGAAGTCGGGCTGGACAAGCCGCTGTTCCTGATCGCCGGTCCCTGCGTGGTCGAATCCGAACAACTGCAGATGGACACCGCCGGCAAGCTCAAGGAAATCACCGGCAAGCTCGGCATCAACTTCATCTTCAAGTCCAGCTTCGACAAGGCCAACCGCTCCTCCGGCACCAGTTTTCGCGGCCCCGGCATGGAAGCGGGTCTGAAGATCCTGGCCGAAGTGAAGCGCCAGCTTGGCGTGCCGGTGCTTACCGACGTGCACGAATACACACCGATGAACGAAGTGGCTGCGGTTGTCGACGTGCTGCAGACGCCGGCCTTCCTGTGCCGCCAGACGGATTTCATCCAGAACGTGGCGCGCGCCGGCATTCCGGTGAACATCAAGAAAGGCCAGTTCCTGTCGCCGTGGGACATGAAGAACGTCGTCGACAAGGCCAAGGCCGTCGGCAATGACGACATCATGGTCTGCGAGCGTGGCGCCAGCTTCGGCTACAACAACCTGGTGTCCGACATGCGTTCGTTGAGCGTGATGCGCGACACCGGTTGCCCGGTGGTGTTCGACGCCACGCACTCGGTGCAGTTGCCGGGCGGGCAGGGCACCAGTTCGGGCGGCCAGCGAGAGTTCGTGCCCGTGTTGGCGCGTGCTGCCGTGGCGGTGGGTGTGGCGGGCCTATTTGCGGAGACGCATCCGGACCCCTCCAAGGCGCTCAGCGACGGCCCCAATGCGTGGCCGCTGGACAAGATGGAAGCATTGCTGGAAACCCTGCTCGAGCTCGATCAGGTCACCAAGCGACATGGCTTCCTGGAAAACACGGTCACCGGCAGCCAAGCACGCTGATGTCGTCGCAAGAGCCGCTGATCGCGCTACTGACCGAGATCCGTGATCTCCAGCGCGAGCATCTTGAGCTCTACAGGAAACAAAGCGAGCAGGCAGAGGCCAGGGTCCAACAGGCCTTGGCCAAGCAGGAGCAAGCCCTTGCCGGGCAGGGGCGCGCACTGGAATTCATCGAGCGCTTTCGCAAGCGCGGCCGCCTGCTGGCCATCTGTATCGCTGTTATTGTTATTGCATTAGTCGTACTTCGTTTGCTACCTCACTAAATGCCAGCAGGGATTGAGTTAATGACGACCCAGATCACCCATATCCACGCACGTGAAATCCTCGATTCCCGCGGCAACCCCACGCTCGAAGCGGAAGTGACCCTGGCGGGCGGCGGCTTTGGCCGTGCAGCCGTGCCGAGCGGCGCGTCGACGGGCTCGCGTGAGGCAGTCGAACTGCGTGACGGTGACAAGTCGCGTTACCTGGGCAAGGGCGTGAAGAACGCAGTGCTCAACGTCAACAATTCCATTGCCAGCGAGCTGAAGGGTTTCGACGCTGCAAACCAGGGCGGCCTGGATGCCAAGCTGATCAACCTGGATGGCACCCCGAACAAGGGCAAGCTGGGCGCCAACGCCATCCTCGGCGTCTCCATGGCCGCCGCACACGCCGTGGCCGCGCAGAATCGTCAGCCGCTGTGGCAGTACCTCGCCACCATCAACGGCACCACCGGCAAGCCGGGTGCGCTGCCGGTGCCGATGATGAACATCATCAACGGCGGTGCGCATGCGGATAACAACGTGGACGTGCAGGAGTTCATGGTGCTGCCGGTGGGCGCGTCGAGCTTCGCCGAGGCACTGCGCGCCGGCGCGGAAATCTTCCACGCCCTTAAGAGCGTGCTCAAGGGCAAGGGCCTGAACACGGCCGTGGGCGACGAGGGTGGTTTCGCGCCCGATCTGCGCTCGAATATCGAAGCGCTCGACACCATTCTCGAGGCGATCAACAAGGCCGGTTACAAGGCGGGCAGCGATATCCTGCTGGGCCTCGACGCCGCCAGTTCCGAGTTCTACAAGAACGGCAAGTACGACCTGGCCGGCGAAGGCAAGGTCTATAGCTCCGCCGAATTCGTCGACCTGCTGGCCGGCTGGGCGAAGCAGTATCCGATCGTCACCATTGAGGACGGCATGGCCGAAGGCGACTGGGATGGCTGGAAGCTGCTGACCGACAAGATTGGCGACCGCATCCAGATCGTCGGCGACGACTTGTTCGTGACCAACCCGACGATCTTCCAGGAAGGCATCGACAAGCACATCGCCAATTCGATCCTGATCAAGGTGAACCAGATCGGCACGCTGTCCGAGACGCTCGAAGCCATCGCGATGGCCGATGCGGCGAAGTACTCGGCCGTGATCTCGCACCGCTCGGGCGAAACGGAAGACACCACCATTGCCGACATCGCCGTGGCAACCACCGCGACCCAGATCAAGACGGGTTCGCTGTGCCGCACCGATCGCGTGGCGAAGTACAACCAGCTGCTGCGCATCGAAGAGGCACTGGGCTCGGCTGCAGTCTATGCTGGCCGTAACGCCTTCCCGAACCTCGCCAAGCTGCCGGGCTGAGGAGACGCTTAGCCCATGGTGCGTTGGGTCGCCCTGATCCTGATCCTTCTGCTGATCGCCCTACAGGTAAAACTGTGGAACGGTCATGGCGGCGTGCACGAAGTGGAAACACTGCGTGCCGCGGTCAAGAAGCAGGGTGAGGACAACGACAAGCTGACCACGCGAAACCAGGCCCTGGGTGCGGACGTGAGCGACCTCAAGCACGGCGAGCAAGCCGTGGAGGCTCGCGCCCGCGCCGAGCTCGGCCTGATCAAGCCGGGCGAAACGTTCTATCAGGTCGTCGAAAAACCGGGCGCCGCCGAGGTGCCCGCGTCCACCAGTTCGAGCAGCGGCAACCCATGAGCAGGGCGCTCTGGTGCGTGGTGCCGGCGGCGGGGCGTGGCACGCGTGTAGGTGGCACCATTCCCAAACAATACCTGCCGTTGACCGGTAGGCCGCTGATCCTGCATACGCTGGAGCGGCTGGCGATCCATCCCCGCATCGCCGGGCTGATGGTCGTACTTGGTGGCAATGACGGGCACTGGCCCGGCGTCGATAATCTGTACGGAAAGCCCGTACTCACCACCTTGGGCGGAGCCGAGCGCTGCGATTCCGTACTGGCTGGCGTTCGCGCCTTGCCCGGTGACGTAGCAGAAGACGCCTTCGTACTGGTACACGACGCCGCGCGTCCGTGCGTGCGCGAAGCCGACATCACGCGACTCATCGACATCGGTGTTCCCGCCGGCGGCGGCCTGCTTGGCGCACCGTTGCGCGACACGCTCAAGCGTGCGAATGGCGAGGGGCGCAGCGAAGTCACCGAGCCGCGCGACCACCGCTGGCGTGCTTTCACGCCGCAGATGTTCCGTCGTGGCGAACTGGCTGCGGCGCTGCAATCGGCTTATGCAGCCGGCGTGACGGTGAGTGACGAGGCCATGGCGATGGAGCGCGCAGGTTTTGCGCCGTTGCTGGTCGAGGGCGCCGAAGACAATATCAAGGTCACCACGGCAACGGATTTCGCACTGGCCGAATTCCTGTTGTCGCGTATGAAGTGAAAGCCCAAACGGCTGCAAGGAGTTTCCCATGATGCGGATCGGACAGGGCTTCGACGTCCATATCTTCGGCGAAGGCGACCACGTGATGCTTGGCGGTGTACGCGTGCCGCACACACGCGGCATCGTGGCCCACTCCGATGGCGACGTGGTCATCCATGCACTGTGTGACGCCATCTTCGGCGCGCTCGCACTGGGCGACATCGGCCGGCATTTTCCACCCAGCCAAGAACAGTGGCGCAACGCGGACAGCCGGATATTCCTGCGTCACGCGGCCAAGCTGATGCGTGATCAGGGGTATGCGCTGGGTAACGCCGACGTCACCGTCATTTGCGAAGCGCCCAAGATAGGGCCTCACTCGCTCGCCATGCGCGAAGCCGTTGCCGAAGAGTTGGGCTGCGACCTCGACCGTATCAGCGTCAAGGCCACGACCACCGAGAAGCTCGGCTTCACGGGTCGCGGCGAGGGCATCGCGGCACAAGCCTGCGTGTTGCTAGTCCTGGCGTAAGCGAGGCCGGTGGCCGAAGTTCGGCCTCGCGCCTGCATAACCAGCTTGATGAGACCAGCGAAATCACGCTCGCACGTGCGCGGCGTCTGTAGTGCAAGGAGATCGCCGTCACCCTGATCAACGGCTGACTCGGGCGGGTTCTTCACCTTTCTCGGCCTCGCCACACTGTTCCTGATGTAATGCGCTGCTCGCGCGAACTTTCTTTTGTTGCCGGCGCCGCCGGCGGAGTCCTATGTCCGATCTCGAACTGCCTTATGCCTATGGCAACCCACCGCTGACCGCAGTCCTGCGCAGCACGCCCGACGATTTCCAGGTCGAGGAAATCCTCGGTTACGACGCCGACGGCGAGGGTGAACATGCCTTGCTGTGGGTGGAGAAGCGCGGTGCCAACACCGACTGGGTGGCGCGCGAGCTGGCGAAATTCGCGGGCGTCCCGCCGCTGGACGTCGGCTACGCGGGACTCAAGGATCGCCACGCGGTGACCCGCCAGACGTTCTCGGTGCAGCTGGCGGGCAAGCCTCATCCCGACTGGACTGCCTTTCCTGGCGAGGACGTGAAGGTATTGGCCGTTACCCGCCACAAGCGCAAGCTCAAGCGCGGCGCTTTGCGCGGCAACCGTTTCGTGCTGGTGCTTCGCCAGGTTGACGGTGATCGCAGCGTGGCCGAGCAGGTGCTCACGCAGATCGCGCAGCGCGGCGTGCCCAACTATTTTGGCGAGCAGCGTTTCGGACGCGAGGGTGGCAACGTAGCGCAAGCGCGCGCCATGTTCGCCGGTCGTCGAGTGGATCGGGACAAGCGCCACTTCCTGCTGTCTGCAGCGCGTTCGCACATCTTCAACGCCGTGCTCTCGGCGCGCGTTGAGCGCGATGCATGGGATTCTCCGATGGAGGGTGAGATCTGGTCGCTGGCCGGCTCACGCTCATGGTTTGGACCCGAGCCGTTCGACGCGACGTTGTCGCAGCGATTGGCGACGGGCGATATCCATCCGTCAGGTCCGTTGTGGGGGCGTGATGAAACGCCAGCGAAGGACGAAGTCGCGTCGCTAGAGAATGCGATTGCCGCTGAGAATGCGGATCTGGCTGATGGGTTGGTGGCGGCGAAGATGGATCAGGAGCGTCGGGCGCTGCGGATGATTCCTAAGGACCTGAAGTGGCGCTGGTTGGATGACGCTGCGTTGGAGTTGAGTTTTGAATTGCCGGCGGGGGCTTATGCGACGACGGTGGTTCGGGAATTGGCGCGGGCGGGTTGAGTTTCTGCTCCCTCTCCCCTTTGGGGAGGGGGTTGGGGTGAGGGGTGGGTGCTCGCCTTACCGTTTCGATGAAACCGTCATTCCTGCGAAGGCAGGAGGCGCTTTTCAACAGACGAAGGGCTGGTCATCCAGTGACTTTGCGTTTGGTTGTCGCGCGACAGCGATCTGGCTCGCCTCCGGCAGGAGGTCGAAACGCCCGCTGCGTAAGCGGCCAAATCCCGGTAACGCACGAGGCGACAGCCAACCACCGACGACACCTTGATGACTCACGCGCACTCCACATGCGCAGCAAGAAACGACAAACAGAACACCCCACCCAATCACCGTTACCCCTTCAACAGCACCACCACCGCCCCCGTCCCCCCTTGCATCGGCCGCGCCGAAGCAAACGCCACCACATCGTCCCGCCGGCGAAGCATGCGATCCGTCAGTGCTTTCAACACAGGGCCAGCCGCCCGTGACCGCAAGCCCTTGCCATGCACGATGCGCACGCAACGAATGCCCTGGTGCTTCGCTTCCGCCAGGAAATCCACAATGCAGGCTTGCGCGGTGGCTGCGTTCATCTGGTGCAGGTCGATCTCGTCCTGGACGCTGTATTGGCCGCGCTTGAGCTGGCGCAGCAGCTTGGGTGAATAGCCGTCCCTGAGGTAGCTGAGTTCCTCGCCCACCTCGATCAGCGTCGGATCGAATGCCATGTCGAGCAGTTCGCCAGGCACGGCAGCTTCATCCGCTTCCAGCATGTACGGATGTGGCTCAGGCTTGGGGGCGGCCGGCGCGGGCGCGACCGGGTCGAACGGTTTGACGTCGCCGATGGCCTCGCGGAACAGGCGGGTGTCGTCGTCTGAAACCGGGGTGGGCGGACGATGTTTCATGTCCTGAATCCTAATGCACCCGGGGTGCTGGCGCGTCGCGTCGCGGTTGAGTCGCTGCTTGAGTTGGGATGCATCGGAAACGTGAGCCGGCGTGATGTGAAACCGCTGCGCCGGTCCGGTAGACTTCAGGCTTGACCCGGCGAGCGCTGCCTACGCAGCGTTGCCGCGACTGGCCTTGAACGGATCATCATGCGAGTTCTGGTTTCAAACGACGACGGGGTGGATGCACCGGGCATCCGCGTGCTCGCCGAGCGCCTTGGCGCGATCGGCCAGGTGACGGTGGTGGCGCCTGATCGCGATCGCTCCGGCGCCAGCAATTCCCTCACGCTGGATGCGCCTATCCGTGCGTTGCGCATGGACAACGGTTACTACCGTGTTGCCGGCACGCCGACCGACTGCGTGCACTTGGCGCTGGCGGGTATGCTCGACCATGAGCCCGACATGGTGGTATCTGGCATCAACAATTCCGCCAACCTTGGCGATGACGTCATCTATTCGGGCACGGTGTCGGCCGCGATGGAGGGGCGTTTCCTCGGCTTGCCGGCCATAGCGGTGTCGCTGGTCAGCAAGGATCACAAGGGCGAGCACTACGACTCGGCCGCCAACGCCGTGCTGCTGCTCATGCAGCGCCTGCGGGTCGATCCGCTTCCGGCGGACACCATCCTCAACGTCAACGTGCCCGACCTGCCATGGGATCATATCCGCGGTTTTGAGGTGACGCGCCTGGGCAAGCGCCATCGTGCGGAGCCGTGCATCAAGCAGACCGATCCGCGTGGCAAGGAAATCTGGTGGATCGGCCCAGCCGGTGACGTGGATGATGCAGGCCCCGGTACGGACTTCAACGCTGTGCGTCGCGGTTACGTATCGGTCACGCCCATCCATGTCGACCTGACGCGCTTCCAGGCATTGGAGAAGGTCAGTAGTTGGGTGGGTGCATTGAACCAGGGCGTGGCAGCCGGCAAGCCCGCCGACGAGGCAGCATGAGGGCATGAACGTGCATCCGTTGCCGCCATCTGCATTGAAAGGCGAGGGCATGACCTCGCAACGCGCGCGCGATCGCCTTGTCGTGAAGCTGAAGGACGAAGGCATCCGCGATCAGCGTGTGATCGATGTGATCCGCAACACGCCGCGCCATCATTTCATCGATCAGGCGCTGCACTCGCGCGCCTATGAGAACACTGCGCTACCGATCGGTCATGGTCAGACCATTTCCCAGCCGTGGGTGGTAGCGCGCATGACCGAGGCGCTGCTCGAGTTTGGAGTGCCGCAGAAGGTGCTGGAGATCGGCACCGGTTCGGGTTACCAGGCTGTGGTGCTGGCGCAGATCGTGCCCCAGGTCTTTACGGTCGAGCGTATTGAGGAACTGCTGCGCCAGGCGCGTCGTCGTTTCCGCCAGCTCGGTCTTAACAACATCCGCTCGCGCCATGACGACGGCAAGTTGGGTTGGGCGGATGAAGCACCGTTCGACGCCATCATTCTGACGGCAGCCGGCGATGCGATTCCGCATGCCGTGCTGGACCAGCT
Source organism: Dyella sp. AD56 (assembly GCF_002878475.1). NCBI lineage: Bacteria > Pseudomonadati > Pseudomonadota > Gammaproteobacteria > Lysobacterales > Rhodanobacteraceae > Dyella > Dyella sp. AD56. Next base: position 40,027 of record NZ_NRDP01000030.1, on the reverse strand, counting down.
CAGCCCGACCGGTGTGCTCGTGGCGCCGGTGGGTTCACCCAGCAACCAGACGCTGATCCGCATGCGTGGCGACGGGCAGGGCGATTTCGTCCAAGAGGAGCTGGCCGCGGTCAGTTTCGTGCCCCTGCTCGGCGGCATCGGCTGATGTCACAAGGAAGCTACTAAGCATGCGTCTGTTTGGACCGTTGTATGTGCGCGCACTGACGTGGGCGCGCCACCCCCGGGCTTTGTATTACCTGTGCGGCCTGAGCTTCGTCGAGGCCTTCATCTTCCCGATCATGCCGGAAGTGATGCTTGCGCCGATGATGCTGGGCAAGCGCCATAAGGCGTTTTTCTACGCCAACATCAGCCTGCTGTTCTCGCTGCTTGGTTCGCTGGTGGGCTATGCGCTGGGCCATTGGGCTTTCAATGCCTTGTCGCCGTTGCTCGACAGCCTGCACTTGCTCGCGCCCATTGAGAAGGGCGTGGGCAACCTGCGCATGCAGATGAACCAGCATTGGCTGGGTCTGATGGTGGTGCTGGCGCTGGCTGCGCTGCAGCCGGTGGTGCCGATGAAGTTCGTCACCTGGGCGGCGGGTATCGTCGGCGTGCCGATCGTCCCGTTCCTGGTGTGCATGGCGGTGGGGCGTGGCAAGCGCGTGTGGTTGCTGGCACTGCTTATTCGTCTTTTCGGCGAGCGTGCCGAGCGCATCCTGCACAAGCACATCGAGCGCATTGGCTGGGCGGCGTTGATCATTCTGGCGGCGTTGGCGGCATGGTGGTTCCTGTCGCGCTGAACGCTGGGCGGCAGGTCCACGTGCCGGTCAGCAGCGTACGCATGAAAATACCGTCTCGCCTCGTTATGCTGACCACCATGAATGGATATCTCCGGTCGCTGACCCTCACCTCCGCCATCCTGCTGGTTGCCTGTGGCACCCAGCGGTCCGTCGTCGTGGAGCCGGCAGCCAATAGCTCGTCGCGCGTCGTCGCCCCTTCAGCCCGATCCGCACCGGGCGGAACCTACAAGGTGATGAAGGGCGATACGCTTTATTCGATTGCCTTCCGCAATGGCGTGGACTTCCGCGACTTGGCCGGCTGGAATCACATCGATTCGCCCTACACGATCTGGCCGGGGCAGGAGCTGCAACTGGCTCCCGCCAACGGCAGGCCAGCCGCCGCGGCAGCCATGCATACCGCTGCTGTCGTGACGACCGCCAAGCCGGTGGCATCCGCTGGCCATGTCGTCTCGTCGACCCAGGACACTCAGCAGGGCGGGCAGCCGGCAGCAACGGTGGCAGCCGATGTGGCGTCGGCCGCAGCTCCCGCAGCGGCTGCCAGCACAGCGGCTCCTGCACATTCGGCAACCACGCCAGCGGCTGCGACCACCCCGGTGGTTCCGGTGGCTGGCGCGCCTGCTGCCACCGCCAGCAATACACCCCCGCCGGCACCGCCTGTGCCAGCAGCGCCCGGGGCAACCCGCAGTAATGGCGGCGTGACCTGGCGCTGGCCGGCGGACGGCACGCTCATTAAGCGCTTCCAGTCGGGTGATGCCATTCCTGGCATCGAGATCGGCGGCAAGACGGGCGACCCTGTGCGGGCAGCGGCCGATGGCGTGGTCGTGTACAGCGGCAACGGTCTGGTGGGCTATGGCGAGTTGGTCATCGTCAAGCACAACGACAGCTACCTGTCGGCTTATGGCCACAACAGCAAGCGACTGGTGAAGGAAGGCCAGCGCGTCACGGCGGGTCAGCAGATCGCTGAAATGGGTTCCACAGGCGCGTCGCGCGACGAGCTCCAGTTCCAGATCCGTAAGGACGGCAACCCGGTCGACCCGATGGGCTATCTGCCATCGCGGTGATGGCGTGTGTGCTTACTGCGGGAGCGCACTCCATGCGCTCTCGTCGTTCAGAGCACGGGTTATTGGGCCGGCAGAATAAAGGCCACAACCACCCGCCGGCTCTCGCCGGCCAGCAGGTCATAAGTTCGGGCCGCAGCCGCGTTGTCCATTACTTCGATGCCTACGCCCTTGCGCAGTAGGCCGGCCATGAAGGCGTGAGCGGGAAAGACCTGTCGTTCGCCCGTGCCTAGAAGCACCACTTCGGGCTTCAGTTCGAGGATCGCGTCGACATGGCTGGCCTCGAGTTCGCTCGCGGCCGTTACCGGCCAATTCTCGATGGCGCGCTCAGGCGAAAGAAGAAAGCTCGTGGTGAGCTCGCGATCGACAACGAAGATCGAACGGGGGCCGACCCGCCGAACGAACAGGTAATTGCCGGGACGATCGAGCGACAGGTCCATCAGCCAACCCCTGCTTAGCGGGGCAGGGCGAGCTTGGGCTCGTCCTCGTTGCGGCGGAACAGCACCACGATGTGGCCGATCTGCTGCACATTCTCTGCGCGGGTACCTTCGGTGAAGAAGTCGATCTGGGCCTGGCGCTCTTCCTTGTCACCGCCTGACAGCTTCACCTTGACCAGCTCGTGGTGAGACAGCGCCAGGTCCAGCTCCTTGAGCACGGCTTCAGTCGCACCCTTGGCGCCCAGCAGGATGACGGGGTTGAGATCATGCGCAAGGCTGCGCAAGTAACGGCGCTGCGAGGGGGAAAGTGCCATGCGTTCAGTCTCGGATTCGCTGCGATAGGACCGCTAAGGGTATCATGCGCCATCTCCTCGTATCTGTGGCTGTTGCCAACCCATGTCTCGCAGCAAAAGTAGTTCCCGCTGGCTGCGGGAACATTTCGATGATGTCTATGTGAAGAAAGCCCAGGCCGAAGGCCTGCGCTCGCGCGCGGTCTTCAAGCTGGAAGAGCTGATCGATAAGGATCGCCTGCTCAAACCTGGCATGCGGGTGGTGGACCTGGGCGCCGCCCCGGGCGGATGGTCGCAGCTGGTGCGTCAGCGCCTGGGTGACACCGGGCATGTGGTGGCTATGGATATTCTGCCCATGCAGGGCATCGGCGGAGTAGATTTCCTGCAGGGTGATTTCCGCGAAGAATCGGTCCTGCGGGAGCTGGAAAGCCGTCTGCTTGGCCAGCAAGTCGATCTTGTGCTGTCTGATATGGCCCCCAATATGAGTGGTGTGGCCTTGGCCGACCAGATCCGGGCTATGGGTCTGGCTGAGTTGGCGCTCGATTTCAGCCGGCAGTGGCTGAAGCCGGGCGGGTCGTTCCTGATCAAGTTGTTCCAGGGGACCGGCTTTGACGAATACATACGCAGCTTGCGCGCAGACTTCACCCGCGTAACGATGCGTAAACCTAAGGCCTCCCGCGCGCGTTCGCGGGAGGTGTATGCATTAGCCGTGGGGCGAAGGGTCCACGGCGGGCAATCGGGCGAGAACCGTGCATGAATGAAATGGCGAAAAACCTCCTGCTCTGGCTGATCATCGCAGTCGTACTGCTGACGGTATTCCAGAGCTTCAATCCGCACGGTGGGGCCTCTTCGGATATGCCCTACAGCAGCTTCGTGCAGAGCGTGGACAACGGCAACGTGGCTTCGGCCAATATCAGTGCCGACCAGCCAGCCGCCATCAGCGGCAAGCTGAAGGACGGCAGCACGTTCCGCACCGTCGCGCCGGTCCTGGGCTGGTCCACCAACTCGGTGGTCAAGCAGATGCAGGATAAGGGCGTGGAGGTTCGCCAGGAGCCTTCCAATAACGGCTTCTCGCTATTGGGCCTGCTGCTCAACTGGCTGCCCATCATCCTGATCGTCGGCGTGTTCATCTGGTTCATGCGCCAGATGCAGGCGGGTGCCGGCGGACGAGGTGCCATGAGCTTTGGCCGCTCGCGCGCCAAGCTGCAGGGTGAGGACCAGATCAAGGTCAACTTCAGCGACGTCGCCGGTTGCGACGAAGCCAAGGAAGAAGTGGGCGAGCTGGTCGAGTTCCTGCGCGACCCGGGCAAGTTCCAGAAGCTGGGCGGCAAGATTCCCCGCGGCGTGCTCATGGTGGGCCCGCCGGGCACCGGTAAGACCCTGCTCGCCAAGGCCATCGCAGGCGAAGCCAAGGTGCCGTTCTTCTCGATCTCCGGTTCGGATTTCGTGGAAATGTTCGTGGGCGTCGGCGCCAGCCGCGTGCGCGACATGTTCGAGCAGGCCAAGAAGCATGCGCCGTGCATCATCTTCATTGACGAAATCGACGCCGTCGGTCGCCATCGTGGCGCCGGGCTCGGTGGCGGTCATGACGAGCGCGAGCAGACGCTGAACCAGCTGCTGGTGGAAATGGACGGTTTCGAAGGCACCGAGGGTGTCATCGTCATCGCCGCCACCAACCGCCCCGATGTGCTCGACCCTGCGTTGCTCCGTCCGGGTCGCTTCGATCGCCAGGTGGTGGTCGGGCTGCCGGATGTGAGAGGGCGCGAACAGATCCTCAAGGTGCATATGCGCCGAGTGCCGACCGCAGCTGATGTCGACCCCATGACGATTGCGCGTGGTACGCCCGGGTTTTCCGGTGCCGATCTCGCCAACCTCGTCAACGAGGCGGCGCTGTTCGCAGCGCGTGAGAATGCCCGTGACGTGCGCATGATCCATCTGGACAAGGCGCGCGACAAAATCCTGATGGGTACCGAGCGTCGCTCCATGGCGATGAGCGAGGACGAGAAGAAGCTCACCGCCTATCACGAGGCCGGTCATGCCATCGTCGGTCGCCTCGTGCCAGAGCACGATCCGGTCTACAAGGTCACCATCATTCCGCGCGGTCGCGCGCTGGGTGTGACCATGTACCTCCCGGAAGGCGACAAGTACAGCATGAACCGCGTGGCCATCGAGTCGCAGCTGTGCTCGCTGTATGGCGGTCGCGTGGCCGAGGCGCTGATCTTCGGTGAGGACAAGGTCACCACCGGTGCGTCGAACGACATTGAGCGCGCCACCAAAATGGCCCGCAACATGGCCACTAAGTGGGGCCTGTCCGACACGCTTGGTCCGATGACCTATGGCGAGGAAGAGGACGAGGTGTTTCTGGGTCGTGCCGTAACCCAGCACAAAAACGTCTCCAACGAAACCGCGCGCAAGATCGACGAAGAAGTGCGCGCCATCCTGGATCGCGCCTATTCGCGCACCAAGGATCTGCTCACCGGCAACATCGACAAGCTGCATGCGATGGCCGATGCGCTGCTGCAGTACGAGACCATCGACGCGCATCAAATCGAAGACATCATGGCTGGCCGCGTTCCGGGCCCGCCAGCGGATTGGTCGAAGAACTCCAATACGGGCTCCACGCCGCCACCACCGCCGCCGCGTGGCGATAGCGGCGCAAAGGTCGGTGATCCAGCAACGCAGAGTCGCATTGCCGATCGCTGATCAGCTTGGTGCGGCAACGTGAGAAAAGGCGGCCATGTGCCGCCTTTTTTCTTTGTAGGGTAAGGCGTGCGCCTTGTGCGCTCAGAACGTACGTCCGCTTGACGATAGGCGGCATCATTGGAAGATGCCGACAGAGCACAGGCATGAATACCGCCTGTAGCCTCTGTTTCACATATGTGAAAAAATCAGTCAAAGGTCTAGCCGAATGTGAAACAGATGGCTAAACTAAGCGGCTCGAGTGAAGTGCTTTCACCGCCGAACGTGAAGATTCTCAGACGGCGATGAAAAAAATCTGAAAAAAAGTATTGGCGCACGACTCTCGAATCTGAATAATTCCGCTTCTGGCTTCGGCGCTTTCCACTCCGGTGGTTAAGCGACAAAGCAAAAGTTTAAAAACGCGCCCGTAGCTCAGTTGGATAGAGTACCAGGCTACGAACTTGGTGGTCGGGAGTTCGAATCTCTCCGGGCGCGCCATTTAATAGCAAGGTGTGATGTTCGCATCACCACTTGCGCCGCAAGGCAGTGAATCGCCAAACGGGCCGGACATAAGATATAAGGTTCGGTGTGCTTTGATACGGATTGACTAGACTAGGCGTCACCCGTAGCATTTCAAGGCTTCAGTCCGCGAAAGTGGTTGAGGGTTCGAAATCGGGGTATAGCTCAGCCTGGTAGAGCGCCAGCTTTGGGAGCTGGATGTCGGGGGTTCGAATCCCTCTGCCCCGACCATGCAGATGCTATGCACAACGTGCACGAGCGCCTGTAGCTCAACCGGATAGAGCATCGGCCTTCTAAGCCGACGGTTGCAGGTTCGATTCCTGTCGGGCGCGCCAGTTCAAGGTTTGCGGTGGATGTAGCTCAGCTGGTTAGAGCATCGGATTGTGATTCCGAGGGTCGTGGGTTCGAGTCCCATCTTCCACCCCAGTTGATGTTGCAAGTACAAAGGTTTCAGGGCCGTTAGCTCAGTTGGTAGAGCAGTTGACTCTTAATCAATTGGTCGTAAGTTCGAATCTTACACGGCCCACCAACTAAGAAAGGGACTTAGCGAAAGCTAAGTCCCTTTTCTTTTGCCTATCGAAAAAATGCCCGGGAAATTCGGTCATCCATCGCTTCCAGCATCGATGAATGCATGGCTGGTTCCGACACCGCGGGGCAGACGGGGTAAGCTCCGCTGCAGGTCAGCTCTCGGCTGCACTGCGCTCCTGGCATTGCAGCCTATCGGGTATGAGCGCTTAAGCACTCGCGCGGCTTTTTGATCCGGCCAACCCATTCGCGTCCTCGTTGCGTTGTATAGGAAGGGCTGCCAACGGAGTGATATCGGTGAAGGATGTTCGGCGTTCTACGCGTGTGCATGCCATGGTCTCGGCTGGACTTCTGGCCTGCAGTTTCCCGCCTGCATGGGCTCAGGTGGGTGCCGTGCCGCATGTGCATTCGCAGGACGTGGGCGCTGCTGTGCTCAAGGCCTCGTTGCCATCGTCAGTAGAGCGCGAAAAGTTGCTCGCTGAAAAATTCATCGAGCTTCATGACGTCGCCGCGTTCCCTGCAAGCTGCAAGCGTGGATTTGCGAACTTAGCGCACACGCCCGATTTCGAATGATACTTGCGCCTGAAACCTTCTCAATTGCTGCTTGACCGACTGAGATCACAATCGATGGCGGACACTGAGGTTTGCTTTCGGGCGGAAGATCGCACACTGGCACGGATGTCGATTTGCGAGTCCGTGGTTCGTCGTTTAGAGGCAGGGTTCTTAGATGCAGCCACCGACGGCTTGCTCGGTACGCCCCGATAACCTCGATTGGCGAACGGCATAAAGGAGCGAAAGATGAAGAGTGAAGTCCATGGCTTCCGCTGTCTGATCGCGATTTGCATGCTCTCTGCGCTTGTTTTCAGCACCGTCGCGGCAGCTCAGTCGCATTCTAATTACCCGCGCATGGCGCCGTTGCCGCAATACCTGATGAACGACCGTGCCGCGGAAATAGCGTTGGCGCGAAGTGCGGCGCCTGCGGCGATCTCTGACGGCGCCGCCATCCTAGTCCTCGAGCCGCATGGCTACGTCACGGCAGCCGAGGGCAAAAACGGCTTTGTGTGCGTGGTCGAGCGGGGGTGGATGTCCCCATTCGACGCTCCCCAGTTCTGGAACCCCAAGTTGCGTGGGCCTGTCTGTTTCAATCCAGAGGCGGCCAGATCGATCCTGCCCATGACCTATAGAAGGACAGCCCTGGTGCTGGCTGGGCAATCAAGGGAGGAGATCAAAAAGAGCATCCAGGCCGCGCTTGCCGCCAAGCAACTGCCGCCACTGGAGCCGGGTGCCATGTCCTACATGATGTCCAAGCAAGGATATCTGGACGATCAGGCCGGTCACTGGATTCCCCACCTGATGTTCTACACGGCCACTGGCGTGAACTGGGGTGCCGACCAAACGGGGTCCCCGGTCATGCTGAATCCACAGTTTCATGGCGCCCCTGAGCCGATAAACGTGTTCATGATGCCCGCCGGCAAATGGTCTGACGGCACCGCTGCGCCGAGCATGTAGGTGGGAGGGCGTGCTCGCAGCACGAGCGTAACGCTGGGTAGCCCCGCGGTTGGTTCACATGACCCCGGAATGCTGTTCAGTCACAACGGAATCCACACCTAGGCTCTACCCGGGCTTGCGACAGATTTGGTGTAACCTGAACGGGACCAAGGGCGGTAACGGAGGTCGAACCGATGGCTGTAGAGTCCGCCTCTGCTGCGTGGATGGCGTTCGGCACGATCGAGATCGACACCCTAGGCCATCGTCTGTTTGTCGATGGCGAGGAAGTCGGGCTCGAGCGCAAGGCGTTCGCCGTACTTGTCCTATTGGCGCGCGACCCCGGCCGCGTGTTGAGCCGTGATGAGATTCTCGACGAGGTGTGGGGGCATAGCCATGTCACGCCTTCCTCCCTCAGTCGCATCATCGCGTTGCTGCGCCATGCGCTTGGCGAGAGCGGTGAAGAAAACCACTATCTGCATACCGTGCATGGCGTTGGCTTTCGCCTCGATGCCGAGGTGCAATTTGCCTCGTCGCGCGAGGGGTTGAGCACAAACAAGGTACTGGTCGCCCCCGAACCGGTGTTCGTGCCGGTCCTCACCCATGACGTTGTCGTGCCTGAAGCGGCAACGGCTGCGAGCCCGGCAATACCTCTGCGACCAGATAAGACACGCAGGTTTGGAAAGCTTCTCGTCGCGGTGATCGCAGGTCTGCTCGTGGTGGTTGCCGTATTGCTCGGTCGTCACCAGCTTGTACATCACTCCGCGGACGCAGCGTCAGTGGTCGATCTCAAGTCGATCGCGGTGCTGCCATTCGAGAATCTCAGTACAGACAAGGGCAACGCGTATTTCGCCAGCGGCATGCAGGACATGATCCTGACCCAATTGGTGGGCATTGGCGGCCTCAAGGTGATCTCTCGCACCTCGACAGAGAAGTACCCCAGCCATCCGGAAGACATCAAAACTATAGCGCGACAGTTGGGTGTGGCTACGCTACTTGAGGGCACGGTACAAAAGGTCGGCAATCAGGTGCTGATCAATGTGCAGTTGATCGATGTAAGCAGTGGCAATCACCTTTGGGCGAAAGCCTACACACGAACGCTGGACAACGTTTTCAATGTGGAGGGCGAGGTTGCGCAGAACGTCGCGGAGGCGCTGAAGGTACAGCTGACGTCCGCTGAGACCGCGCGTATCGACACCGTGCCAACCCGCAACGCTGGCGCCTACGATCTGTACCTGCGAGCCGGCGTGCACGCGAACCGCGCCTATGATGATCCCACGCTGTCATCGTCCGAGTTGCCCACGGCGATCTCGATGTATCAACAGGCGCTGACCATGGATCCGGACTTCGCGCTCGCCTCGGCAGCGCTGGCGCGGGCTCACATGCAGATGTACTTCTTCGCGCCTGATCGCACGAACGCGAGATTGGCCGAGGCGAAGACTGCCGCCGATCGTGCGCTGGCGCTGCAGCCGAACCTGGGCCAGGGACACTATGCACTCGGCTTGTATGACTACTGGGGGCACCGGGACTACGCCGGTGCCACTACCCAACTCGAGTTGGCACGGCAGACGCTACCGAACAGTGCCACGGTCGAGCTGCTTATCGCCGCGATCGCGCGGCGCCAGGGGCGCTGGGATGAAGCGTTGACGCGCTTTCGCGCAGCCACCGTGCTTGATCCACATAGCGAATATGCATACAACCAACTCGGCGTGACCTATCAGAGCATGCGCCGCTACGCAGAAGCGGATCAGGCTTATGCCGCTGCTTTCGCGTTGAGCAAAAATCCTGTCGGCGAACGTATGGCTCAGGTCTTTAATGAGCTGGTGTGGAAGGGCGACCCAGCACCGATGCATACCGCACTTGCGGCACTCAAGCCGGGCAGCGATGCCTATGCTGCCAATATCATGTCCATGTATTTCGAGCGCGAGTTGGCTCGCGACTATGCAGGCGCCGTCAAAGTGGCTGAGGCGGACAAGGCTGAGAACTGGGACGATCCGGACAACGTTGTTTTACCTCGGCGCTTGTATCTAGCGTGGGCCTTGCAGGCCGCTGGAGACACGGCCAAGGCGGCAGAGGTGTATGACGATGTAGCCACGCATGCTCAAGCTGCCCTGGCTGAGCGGCCGGACGACGCGGACCTGCACCTCACCCTGGGATTTGCCTACGCCGGGCTTGGACGAAAGCCTGAAGCCGTTGCTGAAGGCGAGCGTGCTGTTGCCTTGATGCCGGTCGCCGAAGATGCCCTCACCGGCGCGGACATGCTCGCGTACCAGGCGCAGCTTTACATGCGGGTCGGTCAGCCCGATCAAGCCATTCCCCTGATCGATCACGTGCTGTCCATGCCGGCTGGAGCCATCCTGTCGAGCGCAATACTCCAGCTCGATCCCCTATGGGATCCGCTGCGTGACGACCCACGCTTCAAGGCGCTGCTGCGGAAGTATCCCGTCGGTAGCTAATCTGCCGTTCGCATGGCTGGCTTAGCTGGGTATTAAAAGGGGCTATGGCGCGTCGACGCCGTTGCTACAGGGATGCTCAGTCGACTTTGTCTACAAGGCGCCGGCGCGTTTTCGCCGGCGCCCCCGTTGAGATTCAGCGCTTGCCAGTAGTCGACTTAATGGTGATCGTGGTCACGATCGTCCGAGTCCTGATCCGGTGTAAACGAGATGCCACGGAGCACTTCTGCAAAGTTAGCGGTGCGCAGTGTCACGAACTTCTCTTGCGCGGCGACAGTGGCATTGCTGTTCTTCAATGTGTCGCGAATGGCCACGAGCTGATTCGGGTCGGCACCTATATCGCCATTGCCACTGACGGTAGATGTTGTGGCCCAGATCGTCACGCGACCATCGCGATCGACGCGACCCACGAGGTTACGCAGTCCGTCGGTGGCCGGCGACCAAGGCAGCTCGGTGGCGGCGTTGATGCCGGTTGGATAGCCATCCACCGTATAGGCGTGGCCAAGATTGAGTCCCGCCTGCAAGGTATAAGCCAGTACCCACGTCTTGCTGCTGCTGTCGTACGTCCATTTCTGCAGACCCGCCGTCGTCTGTGCGGCAGCGTGTGTGTACAGATCGGCGCTTCCCACATAGCCGTCTCCTTCGTCCGCCACATAAAGCGTATTGGCGTCGGCGAACCACAGCGAGAACGGGTAAGCCAGCGTCTTCGCGGTCTTCGCGGGCGTGGTGGGGAATCCGGCAAGGATGCACATATTGGTCGGTAGTCCATCGCTCAGCACGGTGCTCGCGTTATAGGCCAGCGGTGCACTGGGTAACGCGGCGCCGGGCACCGGTACGCCGAAACCGTTGGGGCATGCCATGCCCGTGGTATCGACGAAATACACCGTATTCACGCCGTTGCTTCCGCTGCCCTTGGTGAAGTACACAACGTCGTCGTGCACGGTCATGCCGCGAAAATTATCATCCTTGCCAATCTTGTCGGCCTTCAGGCCAAGCGCAGCGATAGAGAAGCTCGCCAGTGGGGTAGTGGCGACGGGGTGCTGTGCAATCTCCGGCAAGTGTGTCGGCGTGATGAACTGCGCGCCTGCCCCAAGAACGACCCCGGCTGGTTGCGGATTGCTGCCATTGCCGGCATTGCCGGCGGTGAAGAAGTAGTCGGCACCGTCGCGGTTGAGCAGGATGGCAGCACGGCCGTTGTTGCCGCTGTAGGCATTGGTTTCCGTGAAGTTGAAATGGCCCTTGCGATCAACCGTGGCCACTGCCCGGTAGATGCTTTGACCATCCGGATTCGTCAGATCAACCGCGCCGGGTGTATTTGAATTGGAGACGTCGATGGCATTCACCGGTGCGACGTAACCCATGAAACTGAGGTACCTGTGATCCTGCGACAGATGCAGCGCAAGCTCGGATTTTGAACTAAAGCTGGTCACCAGCTCGCCTTCGGGCGCAGTCGGCAGCAGGCTATTGGGAACTTGCAACGAATCGATCAAATGACCGTCTAGTGTGAGCTGGTCGAGGTAGATACGTGCCGTGACGCCAAAGCTGCCATCGTACAGATCGTTGTTCCACACATAGGGGTAAGTGCCATCGAATGGAGCGCCGCTGGCAGCGCCGCAGCCACCTGTTGTGCTGGCGCAATTCACGGGAAGGACGGTGCCGACCTGTACGTTGCTTGCCTTGTTGTCGTACACACTGCGGCTCAGCACAAGATTGCCTGGCCAAAAGTGGAAGTCACGCCGATTCCATGAATCATCGGCATGGGCAACCATGCCGGTGCCGAACAAAACGAGCGCAACGGTCGCGCCAATACGCTGCCGAGCAAAACGATTTGTCATGGTGGTCTCCAGAGGGTCTGGCCCGCCCAGGGTTGGGCGAGCAGGGCCACGCTAGTGACCACCCATGAAGGATTCTTGACAGGTTTCTTCGGATTAAATTAGCAAGCAGGACTTCTATACGTCCGCATCACAAAGCGAATTTTGCACATCGAAAAAGCCTGCGTCGCATGGGCTTTCGAAAACGGTGGCGAGTTTGAAATTTGTTGGCTGAATCGATCAAAGCCTCGTCAGCACACTGCTAAACCCAATGATGTCATCATGGGGCATGGCGAAACTTTTTGCGTCGCGAAGCTCATTTCCGGATGACCCGTTCACGCGGTGGATGCGGTCTCGACGGGATGTCATGTTTGCACCGACCCGCGACGTTCATGTTTCTCCAGCAGCACTTTCTCGAGCCACGACGCTCGCTCTTATCCGGTGATGGCCATGAAAACGCGGCGTGATTTTCTAAAGCAATGCTCCATGGCGGCGGGCGCCTTATATCTGGGCTCGGTGGGTGAGGAACTTGTCGGTGGCGCCTTTGCCTCGGAGTCCAAACCGTGGTTCATGCCGGATGAAGGTGAGCACCACAAGGCAACGTGGATGGCCTTTGGCCCCAGCGAAGAAGTCTGGGGAAGAGATCTTCTTAGCGGCGCTCAACATGCGCTGGGTGCTATCGCGAAGGCTATTGCGGCCCATGAGCCGGTCAACATGCTGGTGCGTGAGGATGACTACGACCTCGCACAGGAGCTGTGTGGGTCGAGCGTCCATCTTGTCGTCCAGAATATTGATGATCTTTGGATGCGCGATACGGGCCCAGTCTTTGTGAAGAATGGTCAGGGCGAATTAGCGGGCATTGAATTCAACTTCAATGGTTGGGGTGGTAAGCAAGAGCATGATGCCGATGCCTTGGTGGCAAGCGCCGTCAATCGTCTGGCCGGAGCGCAGTCACTGACGACGCGACTGGTACTGGAAGGCGGCGCCATCGAAGTGGATGGCGCGGGAACGGCCATCTTGACCGAAAGCTGCATACTTAACCGTAACCGCAATCCTGGTTTGACCAAGGCGGCATGCGAGGCCGAGCTAAAGCGACTTTTGGGATTGGACAAGATCATCTGGATCCCCGGCATTGCCGGCAAGGACATTACCGATGGTCATACGGATTTCTACGCACGCTTCGCTAAGCCAGGTGTCGTGGTGGTCGGATTGGATACCGATACATCGTCATACGACCATGCCGTAACCAAGCGTCATCTCGACATTCTTCGTAGTGCAGAGGATGCGAAAGGACGCAAGTTAGAGGTTGTCGTCTTACCTGCGCCATCATCCATTCGACCGAAGTATGAGACGAAGGACTTCGCGGCCGGCTACGTCAATTTCTATGTGTGCAACGGCGCGGTGATTGGCCCCGAGTTTGGAGATGGCAAGGCTGATAGGGATGCCAGGGCCATGCTTCGCGAGCTATTTCCCTCTCGCGAGGTGATACAGCTTAATATCGACGCCATTGCCGCTGGCGGTGGTGGTATTCATTGCACAACGCAGCAGCAACCTGCTTGAGCGTAAGGCTCAGCGTTATGCACGCTCGCTCTTGAACTAAGTCAGGCATGGTCAATTGGCTCCGTGAGGGCCGCCGATAGGTGTTTCTCTCGCTTGATCACTGGCTATAGCTTCATACATTTAGGTGACTCATGTTGAACAAGTACATTTGGACAGTTCCTCTTTGCCTCTTCGCATCCTTCGGTGTGATAGCTGCAGAGGCCGGGCAGGGCGGTAACGCACCAAAGGTCATCACTCCCGGTGAACTGCCTTTTGTGCAAGTGTCCGAGGGTGTACGGCTGAAGGAGCTAACGGGTCGCGCGGCCCCTGATGGCGCCAAATCGAAACTGGGCAGCGTCGCGCTATTTGAACTCGATCCGGGTCATGCAAGCGCGCGGAGCCACAACAAGGCTGGCGAAGAATCCTTCTTCATTCTGGAGGGGCACGGTGAAGTTTGGACGGGCGGCGTGGCGCATCCGGTAGGACCTGGCGACTACATCTTGATTCCACCTGCGGTGGTCCGCTCTATTCGTGCCAGTAAAGGCGAGGTTCTTAAGTTCTATGCCATCACGACCCCTGCGTGGAGTAAGGATGACGATGTGCTCGTGCCTGCGCCCAAGGGAGCGCCCGGTTCATAAGGGCTATTTGGCGACGGGTGCCGATGGCATGGTGCATTTGTCCGCGTAGCGCAGCGGTGCGCCTTCTCGCCAGGGGTGATAGTCATTGGCCATCGTGATCCGTTCGGCGATGGACGGATGCGTATAGAAGAAGGCGCGGGCGAACGCATCGGGTTGCACCCAGTCCGTGCCATCGTGCGCCCACGATGCAAACAGAAGAGCGGCAGCGTTGTTTTCGTGCGAAAGCTCCAAGCCAAAGCGATCAGCTTCTCGCTCGATATGCCGATCGAAGGCGAGGAATGCCGGTGTCACCGCCAGCCACAACGCAGTGATGCAGAGGATGAGCAATGGCAGTGATGCCGGGTCCTCAAGGCTTGAAAAGCCCATGCGCTGCTGAAAGCGCCGTGTCGCCCAGTGGCCTACCTGGTAGGTGATCCAGAACCCGAGCAGCGCCAGCGCGACGGCGACAGGCAACAGCTTCCAGTTGTCGCCCAGAACGTAATGCTTGAGTTCGTGGGCAATGGCGAAGCGAATTTGGTCCGGCGTTTCCTTCTTGGCTATGTCGCTTTCGAGAAAGATGCGTACGGTGGGGCCGACCCCATAGACCGCCGTGTCGTTGCCGCCCACCACCACGGCCACATGTGCGAGGCCGCACCGTGATGCGAGATCGTCGATGGATGCGCGCAAGCTCGTGTCCGCTAGCGCCACGTAGGGCGTTGTCAGCGGTTTTATCCATACCGGTTGTGCGATCAGAAAGAACACGGTGATGGGGGCGGTGGCTACCGTTGCCCAAAGCCACCAGCGTTTCGGACTCCGGCGCATCAACGCATAGGGAATCCACAAAAGGAGCATGGCCGCCACGATCCATGGAATCAGGCCCAGCGCCTGCGCCCACAGCCATTGCCCGATAGTTTCGCCGTGCAGCCACCCTAATGACATCGGAAGCCGGTAATGACGTGCGTAGTCCAATGGAAGGCTGAGCAACGTGTACAGCACCATATAGACGCTGCCGAACACGCCGATGGTGAGAAAGTGCGAGCCGCCAACCCGCCCGGCCAGCCAGCGACATAGACGTGCGCCATATCCGCTGTAAAGCAACACCCATGGCAGCACTAGCTGTAACGCCTTACTGCCCAACCAATACGCATCCAGCAGCCGATTGACGCTCGCCTCATGGAGCGGCGCCGGAGGAATGGGAACCTGGGCGTGCACCGTCGCGGCAACGCCGGCCAGTCCCAGGACAGCCGCTATGCCAGAGGTCCGCCAGTACACGTTCGTCTTCTTCGCCATGCTTCGCTCTCGTGGACATCACTGGCCAAGCCTACGATTTGGCTTGGCTTGTACCTAGACCGGCTCGCCACGATTTCGGCACGACTCGGCACAAATCCGGTCGAGTGCCCCCAGGGATGGACGGTGTGCATGGCTCGCGGCAGACTGCGCGCATGGATGCCACCCGGGCGATGATTCACCCCGTGCCTCCCCCGTGGTTGCGCCAGGGGGCGTATGGCTTCATCTACTGGCTGGCCTTTCTGCTGGTGCTGGAGCCGGGCAACCTTATGCGCGCGTCGGAGATGGGCGCCCATCTGGTTCTGTCACATGAGACAACCAGGATGCTTGGGGCCGCCCTGATTGGCGCGATGACGACACCGGCCATGCTGTTGCTGGGTGATCGTTTTCCAATCAGGGGGCAGCATCGCCTGCGCAACCTGCTTTTTCATGGCCTGGGCGTCGCTGGATTTGCGTTGGGCCTGATCCTGCTTTCCTGCGTATTGGCGGCCTGGGCGTTTTCCCACACGTGGCTGCCCACCCTGGGGGAGATCTATTGGCAGGTGGCAGACAACGGGCTGCTGCTGGTTTATGCCTTGATCGGCCAGGCCGCCGTGGCCCGCTTGTTGAGAGGGTCGCGGACGACGGACGACGACGCACCTTCGACTTTAGCTTCAACGGCGACTCGCCCCTTGTCGCATGTCACGACCAAGGTCCGTGGACGCCAGATGCAGGTGGCGCTGGATCAAGTGGATTGGCTGGAAACCCAGGGCAACTACCTTGCCCTGCATGTGGGAGATGCCACGTATCTCATCAGGCAAACCATCACAGCTTTCGAAGTGCAGCTTGACCCTCGACAGTTCGCTCGCGTGCATCGTCGGGCCATGGTGTGCCTGCATGGCATCCAGGATTTGAAGCCGCTAACCAACGGGGACGCGGAACTGCGTCTTCGCACGGGTCAAGTCGTGCGCGTCAGCCGGAGCTATAGGAAGCAGCTCGCGGCAAGCATCGAGCAGATAAAGGTCATGGCGGATAGTTCGCGCTCGCTCTAACTCAAGGGCTGGACTGTTCGGGAGCAGCCTTGTGACAAGATGTGCGCCGGGGAACCGAACCTGAAGCGGGGGAGGATTCATGAGCGGCGCGATGAAGACGCTGGCACTTGGACTATCTACGCTGGCCTTGAGCCTGTCGGCACACGGGCAGGGGCAGCCGGTCGCAAAAGATACGCAGGCCAGAATCACTGCCATCGAATCCTGCCTGCCTGATGCCGTCGTCATACATGGCGAGAAGCATCCCTGTGAAACGCTTTCACACCGCATGCAAGCTTGGCGCATACCCGGCGTAAGCGTCGTGGTGATTCACCATGGCGCCATTGAATGGGCGAAAGGCTATGGCGTTGCCAGCGTGGGCGGCGATGCCGTTACGGCACAGACACTTTTCCAGGCAGGCTCCATCAGCAAGCCGGTTGCGGCGATGGCAGCACTACGGCTCGTACAGCAAGGCAGGCTATCGCTCGATACGGATATCAACAGCACGCTACAGCGTTGGAAAGTACCCGCAAGCCCGCTTGCGCCCGGTGCGGTCGTGACCTTGCGTGAATTGCTGAATCACACTTCGGGACTGAGCGTCCATGGCTTCCCGGGCTATGCGGCCGGGAAGCCAGTACCGTCTTTGGTCCAGGTACTGAACGGAGAGCCACCTGCCAACACCGCGGCCGTCCAGTTGGAAAGCATGCCGGGAAGCCGATGGAACTACTCAGGAGGTGGTTACACCGTTATGCAACTGCTCATGGAAGACGTGACCCACCAAGCCTTTGCACAGTTGTTGTACGACACCGTGATAGCACCATTAGGCATGCGCCATAGCACCTATGAACAGCCTTTGCCTGTGTCGATGCGCGTTGATGTGGCGACGCCGTACGATGCGGACGGTCAGCCGATTCCCGGCGGAGCACATACCTATCCGGAGATGGCCGCGGCGGGGCTCTGGAGTACACCATCAGATCTCGCGCTCTATGTGCTGGAGCTGCAGCGGTCGATAAAGGACGGTGTGGGCCATGTGCTGGACAAGAGCACCACGGAACAGATGCTTACGGCGGGCAAGGGAAAATGGGGGTTGGGTATCGGGATCGGTGGTTCTGTTGGGCATCCTTACTTTCAGCACTTCGGCGTGAACGAAGGTTTTGAGGGTGTCCTGTTCGGCTATCGCGATAGCGGGGAAGGCGCCGTCATCATGACTAACGCGGCAGGAGGGGCAGAGCTTGCACGGGACCTGTTGAGAAGCATTGCGGTTGCCTACGCGTGGCCGGATTACCAGCCGGTGAAGCGCATCGCCATCACGCTCGATCGACCCGTGCTTGAGCGATACGTCGGCACCTATCAGGTCGCTCCCGACCTTGGCATACGTATCACGCTCGAGGGCGGCCAATTAATGAGTCAGCTTACCGACCAGCGCAAGCTTCCCATGTTTCCTGCGTCACGCTCGAGGTTCTTCACGCGGACAAATATGGAATTCGAATTTGTCACGGACTCTCGTGGTCGAATCGAAGAAGTTGTACTTCATCAGAACAATCAGAATCTCAACGGTAGAAAGCGCTGATTCTTCCAGGCGGATGTGGTATCTGCGGTGTTCTTCGCAAGCGTGTACTGATGCAGCCCAAAATGCGGGTCAGCGATCATGTCCTTGGTTGCTTCTTCGCACATAGCCAACCGATCGCGTCAGAACCAGCAAGAACAGAAGCAGGATGAAGGCAGCATACGCATACTGGCCTCTCGCCACTCCCGTTCCATAAGGAAACCAGATGCCTGGTATTCCCAGGGTATTGAGCTCCGTCGCGAACAGGCCGATGCCGACAAGAATCGCGCAAAGCGACGCTAGATAAGCAGATGGCTTCGCGGATCGGATCAGGCCTAGACCCATGATCCCCAGATAGAGTGCGACATAGGCTAGACGAACGGCCTCGACAATGTCGTCGGCGGTAACCTTAATGCCGAGGTTTGCTTCAGGTGCAAACCACGGACGGCCAATGAGTGCGAAGACCATATAGGTTAGGGTGAGAGCACTGATTGCGTAGCGTAGCCATGGATCTCTTTTCAAGCGGAACCAATCCCGCCATGCCAACGTCCATGCTGCCAGGTTGAGGGGCCTGAGCATCACCGTGGTCGCGACGTCGTAGCTGCGCAAACTCAGAACATCCGTCCAGTAAAACATCACCTGGTTGACGCGAAGAAGTGCAAGAAGAAGCAGCGCTGCGATCAGCCAGCGATAGCGGTCATCAGTTCGGCATGCGATCAACGCGAACACCATAAGCGCGAGCATGACGAATGCCATCGGTTCGACCGCGTCCACGACGTAACCCTTGAACGTTTGTAGCCATTGGGCTTGATGCAGTCGATCAATGCCGTCTGTATCGCCGATCGTCGGCGCGACATGAATGCCGCCACTGTCGTCGCCCGCGTCGAGAGGGTCCATCCATACGCGGAACGCAACAAGGTAGGTGCGCATGTTCGTCGATGACGCTGGCAGCGAGAACACGCTCGGCCGTACCCCGAATACCCTTGGCGTCTTACCCGAGAAATCACCCACTTCACCGAGAAGTTTGCCCTCTACATAAAGTTGATAAGTCGAGTCGACCAAGGTTGGTCCCGCCATGGAGAGCGCGGTGTCCTTTTTGCCGTCGACGGTCACTCTGATCCGATACCACGCATAGCCCGTGTACCCGGCATGGCCGCGTCGGCTCCATCCGGAAACGTAGCCGGGCAGTCCAACATCGCCGTCGTGCGCACCCGGTGCCGGGGTGAGGTCGACGGTCTCCCAGGAACTGTCATCGAAGTCCGGTGAGGCCCAGTGGCGATCATCGCCGACGTGAAATCGCCATGGTCCATTCAAGGGAATGGTGGAATGACCAAGAGTGACATGTGCGTTCACGGCCGGCTCTGCCGAAGCAAGGCGGCTGCCGACCATCAGAGCCATAAGCATGTAAAGGGAGAACAGAAGCCTTGAACGTCGCATCCAGCCACTCTCCATGGTTTCTCAGCGGAGTCTAAGCGACGGAGTAGAGGCCGCGTCCACTCAGAGGTAAGACTCAGTATCACCTGCCTTAGAACGTCCCTTCTGGCTGTAGCTGGAATACCCGTGGCGCGTCGCTTGTAAGGTCGCCGTAAGAACCTGGTTCGCTGGCCCTTTATGCTGCGCGTTCAAGCAAGCTGTGTGCAGAACGGTCGCATTCTTCTAACCATAGGGAGCATGGTATGCGCAGCAGTCTGATGGGGTTGTTTGGTTTGGTGGCGGCCGTTTCCATCAACGTTGTCCATGGCACTGATGCCATCGAGCACAAGATACAGGTCCCCATTGATGATGCCTCCGGTCATCATTGGGCGATGCAGGGTCGTCTTTGCATGCCTTCGGGCGTAGACAAGCCGAGACTTGTCGTCATTAACCATGGCTCCCCTGCCAATGCGTCCGATCGCCCCGGCATGACGCTAGCCGGCTGTGACAGCGAAGCGGTTCGATGGTTTGTGGACCGACAATACGCCGTCGCCCTGGTGCTCAGGCTTGGCTACGGAGCCACCGGCGGCCCTTGGACGGAAAACTACGACGGCTGCAACGACGCGGACTACTTCAAGGCGGGATTGGAAACGGCACGGCAAATCGGTGTCATCGTCGACTACGTCGTCACGTTGCCAAATATCAGTACCAGTGGCGTGATTGTGGTGGGTCAGTCTGCGGGTGGCTGGGGAACCATTGCCTATGACAGCGTTCCGCATGAACATGTCACCGCGTTTATCAATATGGCCGGCGGTCGCGGCGGCCACTATCACGACAAACCCAACAGCAACTGCAAGAGCGATAGGCTTGTGGACGCTGCTGGCAAGTACGCCGCGACGTCAGCCACACCCATGCTTTGGATCTATGCCGGCAACGATAGTTTCTTCGGCCCCGCACTTGTCGACGAGATGGCAAAAGCCTATGTGGGAGCCGGAGGAAAACTCAGCGCCTACCGGCCCGAAAGTTACGGAACAGACGGCCATAAACTGTTCTTTGGACGCAATGGAACGCAGATCTGGGGCCCTCTTGTTGAGGCCTATCTGAAGTCCCGGGACACGCCAAGCTCAGCGCAGCAGTAGTCCATCGCTCGACCAAGCTACTTCCAGGCGCGGGCTGACCGTGCAGCACTTGTCGGGTCTGTATGCCATCGGATTTGGCGCCTACACGCGGATTGGAAAGGTTCGCTAGCACCTGCTTCCGATCCGACGCGGACAGTTGCTTTACGGCCAGTCGAGGGGGACGGGCCACTGGTAGCTACAGCTCTTGTCTTCCGGCGCATGCGCGAGGATGCGATCGTAAAGGCCGGTCTGGGCATCGACGACTCTGGCTTCATCCTCGGCGAGCAGAAGATGTTCTGCCACGGCTTGCTTAGCCGCCGCCCGCGTCTTTTCAATGAAGTCCGCGCGTGATGCGTAACGCGCTTCCAGCGAAGGGCGCGTGTCTCCGCTGACCTTGCGTTCTACTTCGGTGCGCGCAAACGGTTGGAACGACCCCTCAAAGCGATCCAATGCCCAGCCAAAGCCGGTGGATGCCTCGCGCTGGTTCCAGCCGGTGTAGGTGCCAAGCGGTATGCGGACTTCGACAGGGCGTAGGCCGCCCGCGTCCGTGCCATCGGCATCCGGTGCGGGGACTTTTACACCATAGGGCCTGCCGGCGACCGGTGGTAATTGATCGACGACGCCCGCGGAAGCGAAACGAGCACCGAAATCGAGGCGCCGGGGAGTAAAGGCCTCGCTGGGCGGCGTCAGCTCCGTGCCTTTGGGAAACAGCTCGCCATAGCGGGTGATGGAGACTAGCGTGCCGCTCTTCACGGTCGGATAGGCGTTGGCGGGCGGCAAGGTGTCATCACGCACCCAACGATTCATATCCAGCAGCAGTGCACGCAGGGTGGAAAGGTCGTCGATGGGGCTGGAGCAGTGAACGGCGTTTCCTCGTGTGGGGGAGGGCGTGAGCAGGTGTTGCATGCCCGTGAGCAGATAGAGGCGCGTGTGCGGCTCAACGGTTACGTCGCTTCGCCCGTCGGGTGTTGTCTGTAATAAGGAGGCGGAACGCCCCCAAAACTCGGTGGACTTGTCGACGAAGAAGAGCTTTGGCGTTTTGCCTTCCGTGTCGCGTGCCCTGGCGAGCACGGAGCCAGACTGCCCAGTCGTGTCATCTCGCTCGGTTGCAGTCGTAAATGGAAATATGTCCGTGGGATAGCCTCGGTCAACGATCAGGCTTGCGGCGCGCGTCGGAAAGGCGAAGCGGTGGTTGAAGCTACCGCGGCCGCTACCACCGACAAGCGCCATTGCCCCATCAAAGACAAGCTTGCCGTGCTCGTCCACATCAAACCCGTCGTAAAGCATCTGCTGGATCAGTCGGCCCGTCTGGCTGGCACCAAACATAAGTACGTACTTGGGTGCCGGCGAACCCTCGAATGGGTGGGCGCGAAACCAAGACACCAAATCGCGTATACCCGCTAGCCCGGTGCCCACAACGTAAGGATCTCTAGCCACGTAGGTCAGCTCATAGATGCGCCCGGGCTTGAACCCGGTTTGCATGCGGATGGAGCTCGCCGGCTGATCGTTGGTAGCGGGAACGAACGACCACAGGCTGCGTTCAATAACCACGCGAGGGTCATCCGGAAGGTTTCTTGCCGTCAACGTGGCGGAGGGGGCATTGACGATGGCTGCAGGATATGCACGCCCAACGATACCCACGAAGGACGCGATCTCCGCGGGCTTATCGACGATGAACTCGTTCGCCACTTTGCCTGTGATTTGTTGCCCACCGTCAGTGGCCACTGGCGGCTTGAACACTAGAGCCGCTGCATCGCCTTGCTCTGGTGTCACGTCCCACTGCCAGGCAGAGGCGAGTACCGTGAATCCGTTGCGTTGAAGAAAGCCGGCATCGACAAAGGCAGGTTTCTTCGTCGGATCGATCACATAGTTCAGCATGTCTGTGATGGCGCCGCCGCGATTGGCAACGTCGTAGATCAACGTGGAATCGACCGGGTGAATGGGTCTGATGAGCACGAAGTCCGACGAAAATTCGACGAGGCCGTTGCCGTTCTTTGGCGCCAGTTTCAGATCCGCGATTCGAACATTCGCCTTGTCTTGCGGGTCTAGTGTGAACCACGCACGCCCATGAATGACCTCATACGCCCCCACGCCAGGAAAGACCTTGCCGTTTTGATAAGGCTTTCGGTCAAGGACTTCCACGTGATCAACCGCAGCGAAAGCGCGTGGTGAGTTGGCGACTGCAAGCGCCATCAATAGCATCGAGGGTATGAATGACCAGCGAGACGAGCGTCCTTTGCGACTCATGGCGATCTCCTGATTGGCGTGGTCTGCCATGGGCAAAGTATCTTCATTCCGAAACCATGCCCAGTCCCACGATGGGGGTTTGGCCAACCAGCCTTCCTTCTTGCCTAAGGATCCCCATGCACGCCCACGACGATAACCTTCAGCGGTTCGAAGCACAGGGTGCGGCCGCGCTTCCGCCGGAACTTGCATCGGCTTACATCGATCACGACGGCGCCCGGATCTGGTACGCAACTTATGGCGAAGGCCCTCCGGTCATTCTGCTCCACGGTGGCTTAGGTCATAGTGGCAACTGGGGTTATCAGATTCCGACTTTGGTCGAGGCAGGTCACCGTGTCGTGCTCATCGACAGTCGCGGGCATGGTCGGAGCACGCGCGATTCGCGGCCTTACTCGTACGAGTTGATGGCTTCCGATGTCCTAGCTGTGATGGACGTCCTGCGACTTGAGAAAGCAGCCCTCATCGGCTGGAGCGATGGTGCGTGTATCGCGCTCATCGTTGGCATGCAAGCGCCTGAGCGCGTGGCGGGGGTCTTTTTCTTCGGCTGCAATATGGACCCGAGCGGCACGAAAGAGTTTGTGTCCACGCCGCTCATTGAACGCTGTTTCAGTCGTCATGCTAACGATTCCGCACAACTCTCCAGCACGCCGAATGACTTCAATGCTTTCGTTGGAGCTATCACTGAAATGATGAAAACGCAGCCCAACTACAGTGCTGACCGCCTCGCAACGATCCGTGTACCGGTCGCGGTGGTGCAGAGCGAGCACGATGAATTCATCAAGCCTGAGTATGCCGAGTATCTAGCGCAGAGCATTCCCGGCGCAGAGTTGATCATTTTGCGAGGTGTGAGCCACTTTGCGCCGCTGCAAAGGCCGGACGAGTTCAATCGCGTTGTGCTCGCCTTTCTCGCGAAGGTGCTTCCCTAGTACGCGCATCCGCGACTCGCAAAATCCTTCGGTCGACGTGACGGCGCGTCGCTGGAACAGCGGTCTGACATCGCTGCGCGTTTCTTATCCGTGTGTCCTAAACCTGAGACGCACAGACATGTCCCTCCCTCTGCCTATCCCATAGCATCCCCGCAAGCCCAGTTGGCGTGATCAATTTCACATAAATGAACGGCGCGATGCGGCGGGGGCTGGTCGTGTCCGGGGTTTTTTGCCAGAGCTTTCAGGGGAGCTAATGGATCGCCGGTTTCACTTTATTTCGGGCCTGCCCAGGTCCGGGTCAACGTTGCTGTCAGCCATTCTGAGCCAGAACCCGCGCTTCCATGCGGGCATGAGTGGCCCCATCGGCGGCGCCTTCACCACGATGCTGGGCGAACTGAGCGGCCGCAACGAGTACTCCGTATTCGTTTCCGACGAACAGCGTCGCCGCATGCTCAAAGGCCTGTTCGACAACTACTACGGTCCCGAGTACAGCGCCGAAGTCGTGTTCGACACCAATCGCGCCTGGTGCAGCAAGCTGCCTCAGCTCAAGCAGCTGTTCCCGCAGGGCAAGGTGATTGCCTGTGTGCGGCATGTGTCGTGGATCATCGACAGCATCGAGCAACTGGTACGCAAGAACGCTTTCCAGCCTTCGTCCATTTTCAATTACCAAGCCGGCGGCACCGTTTATACGCGCGCTGAAGGTCTGGCCAATGGCGACGGCATGGTGGGTTACGCCTACAACGCGTTGAAAGAAGCGTTCTACGGTGACGACACCACCAACCTGATGCTGTTGCGCTACGAGACGCTGACCAGCGATCCGGCGCGTGCGATCGCTGCCGTGTACGACTTTCTCGGCGAACCCGCGTTCGCGCACGACATCAACAACCTTCGCTACGACGCCAGCGAGTTCGACGTCAAGGCCGGCACGCCCGGGCTGCACGCTGTGCGGCCGCGCGTGAAAGCCAACGAGCGCAACACGATCCTGCCACCGGATGTGTTCAACCGCTTCGCCAACGACGCCTTTTGGTTGGATCCGAATCTCAATCCGCGCGGCGTACGCGTGGTCTGACGCTTGTTTTTCATTCCTTGGTTTCTGCACTGCCTGACTTGAAGTCGCCCGATCCCCGCGCTTGCCGGAACAGCGAGCGAGAAAACGAACGTCAACAACGACACCGCAATATCACAGGGGCTACACCATGAACCGCATCTACCGCATCGTTTTCAATCGCACGCTTGGCGTGCCGCAAGTGGTATCCGAGTTGGCGAGCGCACCCGGTGGTGTGGTTGTCGGTGGCGTGGATACGTTGCCTAGGCTGGGCCTGAAGTCGCGCCTGCTGGCGGCTGCGGTGGGTCTGGCACTCGCTACGGTGACGTTGCCGACCTTGGCGCAGACCTGCACCCAGACGTCGGGCACGTTGACGGGCTCCTGCACCGGTTCGACCAGTTCCATTGGTGGCGCGGGTGGCTCCGGGGCGGCTGGCTACGGGGCGGGCGGAAGTCCGCTGGCAGTCGGAAGCGGCACGGGTGCGATTTTTTCGAGCCCGGGCGTGGGCGGTGCTTTCGGTGGAAATGGTGGATTTGGTGCCAGTGCCGGATTCAACCGTGTTGGCAATGGCGGTGGTGGTGGGGTTTATGGCGGTGGCGGTAGCGGCGCTGGCGGCGGCAGCGGTAATACCGGCGGTGGCGGCGGCAATCCAGGCATCGTCGCCACGGGTAGCACCACCCTTGGCAGCGGAGTGATGGTCATTGGCGGTGCCGGTGGCGATGCTCCCGCGATGGGGGCTGGTCAAGGAAGCGGCGCCGCATGGGTCGTAGGTGGTGGTGGCGGTGGTGGTGGCGCCGGCATCAGCGTTGCTATCGCCAATGCGTCCGTGACGAACGCAGGAGCGATCACGGGTGGTAAGGGCGGCGCTGGCGCCTACAGTGCCTATACCGGCGGCGGTGGCGGTGGTGGCATGGGGCTCAGTCTCGGTGGTGCCGGTAATCAGCTGTCCAATAGCGGCAGCATTGTTGGCGGCCAAGGTGGCGATGCGGGTGTTGCCAAAGCTGGCGGACACATCGGTAGCGGTGGCGCAGGTGGCGCCGGCTTGAGCATCACGGGCAACAGTAACTCGGTAAGCAACACCGGCACCATTGCCGCCGGTGTGGGCGGTGGTGGCTCCGTCGTTGGGCCTGGTGGTGTTGGCGTTGGCATTTCAGGCAGCAACAACACGCTGGCTACCAGCGGCATTATCAGCGGCGGTACCGGCGGCCTGGATTCCTCGGGCAACTACCAGAACGATGCCGTGGATATCACCGGCACCAACAACACGCTGGAGCTCGACCACGGTTATAGCTTCACCGGTACGGTGGTTTCCGTATCCGGCAACGGCAACACGCTCGCACTGGGTGGCAGCACCAACGGAAGCTTCGATGTGTCCAGCATCGGTAGTGCAGGCAATCCGTTCACGGGTTTCGACAGCTACGCAAAAACCGGCACCAGCACCTGGACCCTGACCAATGTCACCGCCGCGGTAACACCTTGGACGATCTCCGGCGGCACGTTGTCGGTGTCCTCCGACGCCAACCTCGGTGACCATGGCGGCAGCCTTACGTTCGATGGCGGCACGCTGCAATTCGGCAGCAGCTTCAACCTTGCCAGCACGCGCGTGATCACGCTCGATGCGGGTGGCGGCACCATCGACACCAACGGCAACGCCACCACGATTTCTCAGTCGATTGCTGGCGTGGGCGGCCTGACCGTGGCAGACAGCACGGGCGGCGGCAAGCTGACGCTGGCGGGCGCCAACGCGTACACCGGCGGCACCGCGATCAACGGTGGCACGTTATCGGTGTCCTCCGATGCCGCCCTCGGTAATCCCAACGGTAGTTTTGCGTTCAACGGTGGCACGCTGCAATTGGGCAGCAGCTTCAATCTCGCCAGCACGCGTGCGATCACGCTCGATGCCGGCGGCGGCACCATCGACGCCAACGGCAACGACACGGGGATCTTGCAAGCGATGGGGGGCACTGGCGGCCTGACCGTGATGGATAGCGCGGGCGGCGGCGCCGTGGCGCTGGCGGGCGCCAACACTTACACCGGCGCCACCACCATCAACAGCGGCACGTTGCAGTTGCTGTCTGGCGGCAGCATCGCTGCGTCGTCTGGCGTGTACGTCGCCAATGGCGCCACCTTCGACATTTCCCAGGGCCATTCGACCTCGATCGGATCACTCGACGGTGCCGGCACCGTGAGCCTGGGCAGTTATGGACTCACGCTCCACCCGGTCAATGGTTTGTTCAACGGCGTCATCAGCGGCACGAACGGCTACCTTTCCCTTGCTGGCGGCATTGAAACCCTCAATGGCGTCAATACCTATACCGGCCCGACCGGCGTGGGGACCGGCGCTACCTTGCAGGTGGGTGATGCCTCGCACACAGGCGCCACGTTGGCCGGCACCGTGCTAGTGAATAGCGGCGGTACGCTGGGTGGTCATGGCGGCGTCGGTAGCGTGACGCTGGAAGGCGGCAGCTACCTAACCCTGGGCGGCGCCGGCATCGCTGGCGACACCTCGCTGGGCAGGTTCACCGTCAACGGCTCCCTCGTCGCCAACGCAGGCAGCGCCTTCAACCTTGCATTTGGCGCACCGGGCAGCAGCTTCCAGAGCGCAGGCATCGGTGACAGCATCCAGGTAAACGGTGGCCTCACCCTGACGGGCGCCACGCTCAATGTGATCAATGCCGGCAACATGGGGCCGGGCATCTATAACGTATTCACGTACACAGGCGGCCTCTCGCAAAGTGGCTCCGGCCTCACGCTGGGCAATACGCCAGTGGGGCAAAGCCTGGCCCTGCAAGTGCTTACCGGGCAGAACCAGGTCAACCTGATCGACTCCACCGGTTACAAGCTCAACTACTGGAACGCCAATGGTCAGGCGAGCGCCACGCAAATGGGTGGCGGCAGCGGTACGTGGGGTATCTCCGGCGCCAACACGGGTAATTGGACGAACGCCACCGCTGGCATCCCCAACGGCCCGTGGACACAAGACAGCTTCGCCGTTTTCGGCGGCACGGCGGGCACGGTAAGCGTCAACACCCTCAGCGTGGATGCCACCGGCATGCAGTTCGCCGTGGACGGCTACACACTGTCCGGTGGCGCGATCCAGCTGGATCCCACGACCAGCAACGGCACCAGCGTCGCGCCGATCATCCGCGTGGGTAACGGCAGCAGCGCCAGTGCGGGCATGACCGCCGTCGTACAGACCCAGCTCAGCGGCAACGACGGCTTCACCAAGACCGACGCGGGCACCTTGGTGCTCGCCAATTACGAACCGTTGCAGGGTGTCATCACCGTGCAGGGCGGTACTTTGCAGATCGGTAACGCCCAGTACCAAGGCCAGCTGGCCAACCTCTCCATCGCCATGGCGGCCGGCACCAACCTAGTGGTCAACAACGGCTGGTTGTTCGGCAGCAACGGCAACGCGGGCGTTTCAGGCGCAGGCTTTACCGCCACTGTCGCCACCGCCGGTTCACTTCAGGGTGGTAATGCCGTATCGAACGGCGCCGGTAGTGCAGGCGTCCATTTCGGGGCTAGCAGCACGGGCAACACGCTGAACAACAGCGGCCTGGTCGAAGGTGGTGGGGGCGGTTACTCCTCCAGTAGCACGGGCAGCGCGGGCGCGGGTGGCGCGGGCGTGACCGGCACCGGGTTTACTGTGACCAATGCCAACCGCATCGAGGGAGGTAATGGTGGCAGCAGCCTGAACACCAGCGGTGCTGGGGGTGGCGCGGGCGTTAGCGGCACTGGCTTCACCTTGACTAATGCCGTGCGGGCGCGCGTTACCGGTGGCGGTGGCGGTTACACCTATGGGCAGGGTATCGGCGCCGCGAGCGGTGGTGCGGGCGGTGCCGGCGTGCAAGGCAGTGGCTTCACCGTGAACAACGCCGGTTATCTGATGGGCGGCAGCGGCAACTATACGCAAGGCGCCGGTGGTGTGAGCGGCGCGGGCGGTGTCGGGGGTGCCGGTGTCGACGGCAGCGCCTTCAGTTTGACCAATGCCAGTACTGGCGGTATCGACGGCAGTAATGGCGGAGAGAACCTCGCCTACGGTGACGCAGGCGTTGGCGGCGCAGGTGTCATGGTGGAAGCCAGCAGCACTCAGTCCACCATTACCAATGCGGGCAAAATTTTTGGTGGTGCGGGTGGCGCCGGTGACACCGGCACCAACGGAGCGGCTGGCAACGTCGGCAGCACCGGTGCTGCTGGCGTGCTGGGCGGACTCTTTAGCGGAAGCGCCGGCACCAATGGTGGCATCGGCGGCAATGGCACGGCTGGCACCCATGGCGGAAACGGCGGCAATGGTGCCACGGGCGGTGCCGGCGTCAGCGGCAGCAACTTCGCCCTGGTCAACACCGGCAGCATCGCCGGCCGGATCGGCGGCTATGGCGGCAGTGGCGGTAACGGTGGCAACGGCGGCAATGGTGGTTTCGGTGGCAGTGGCGGTGCAGGCGGCTCGGGCACCATGGGCAGCGTTGGTACTCCCGGCTTTCTCGGCCCCGGTGGAATCCCATTCCCGGGCACGCCAGGCGGTAACGGTGGCGCGGGTGGCAATGGTGGCGATGGCGGCGTCGGCGGTAACGGCGGCGTCGGTGGCAATGGCGGCAATGGTGGCAACGGCGGCACCGGTGGTGTCGGCGTCGCCGGCAGCAACTTCACCCTTACCAATACAGGCAAGATCTGGGGTGGCGATGGTGGCGGGGCCGGTGTGGGGGGACAAGGCGGTGCCGGTGGCGGAGCCGGTACCGGCGGTACGGCGGGTATAGGTGGTGCTGGCGGCCCCGGTGGCGCGCTTGGCTTTCCCCCTGGCGCCACGGGCCCCAGTGGCAGCAATGGTTATGGCGGTGCGTATGGTGCTGCCGGCACAACAGGTGCCAACGGCGCCAGCGGCAGCGCGGGCCTTGGCGGTGTGGGCGTGGTCTCCACCGGCGGCAGCACGGTGATCAACGCCGGCATCATCGAAGGTGGTGTTGCCAACGGCGGCAAGGGCGCGCAGGCCGATGCGGTGAACTTCTCTGGCGGCGGCAACACGTTGGTGCTGGAAAGCGGCTACAGCTTTATCGGCAATGTGATTTCCACCAGCGGCAGCACAAAGGGTGGCGATACGCTTGCTTTCGGCGGCAACACGAATGCCACGTTCAACGCGTCGCAGATCGTTGTCAGTGCACCGACTGGCTACAACGGCAGCACCAGCCAGTACTACGGCTTCAACACCTACGAGAAAACCGGCAGCAGCACCTGGTCTCTCACCGGTACGTTGGTGAGCGGTCTTGCCTGGAACGTGCAGCAGGGCACGCTGGATCTCTCGGGAATCACCAATAACGTGGAGCTGGGGTCTTTGACCGGCACAGGCACCGTCACCACCGGCAGCCATGCACTGACGTTGAGCACGGCTGGCAGCAGTACGTTTACCGGTACGGTTATCGCCAGCACGCTCGCCGTGCAGGGTGGCGACACGCAGATCTTGAATGGTGTCGACACCATCGCTGGCGCCACCACGCTCACCAAGGGCACGCTGGAAGTTGGCGACGCCAATTCCGGCAGCACCGCCAAACTCACCACCACGCAAGTGAACGTGGGAAGCGGCGGCACCCTGCGCGGCCACGGCACTGTCGATGGCAATGTGATCAACGATGGCATCGTGTGGCCGGGCGGCTCCGTTGGTGTGCTCACCATCAATGGCAATTACACGCAGAACAGCGATGGTGCATTGCAGATCGATGTAACGCCGACGGCGGCTTCGCAGTTGCTGGTGAACGGCAACGCCAGCCTCGCCGGCACGTTGAACCTGATCTATGCGCCGGGCACCTACAACAGCACGACGTACGCGCTGGTGCAGGCCAAGGCAGTGAGCGGGCAATTTGCTTCGGCCAACGCCAGCGGTTCGGTGCCGACAGCGCTTGATCCCAAGGTGAGCTACAGCGCGACACAGGTGGATTTGACGTTGGCAGGCGGTGCAACGACGCCTCCGACCACCACGCCTCCGGCGACAACGGTCAAGGTGATCGCACCGGCTGACGGCGGTCTGTATGCCAACCTGATGCGCAGCATCAACCTGGTGGGTCAGCAATCGCTGACCAGTGTGCTCGATGCGACGCTGCGCTCCACCGAAGTGGCATGCGGCTCCGCGAATGCCGCGCACGGCAATACCGTTACCTCCGCATGCAACAGCGGTTTGTGGGTGCAGTACAGCGGCAGCAGCGATTCGCTTACCGGCAACAACGGCTTGAACAGCACCGTATTTGGTTTGCAGGGTGGCTGGGATCATGCGGTAGCGGACGTCGCGCACATCGGTGTGGAAGCAGGCTTTAATCGCATCAACGGCAATGACCGCAACGGCGGCAACGGCTCCGTCGACAGCGTGCACGGCGGCTTGTACGCGTTCGGCAACGTCGGGCCGGTGGTGTTGTCAGGCACGCTCGACGCAGCGCGCGACAGCTACCGCGTGAATCGCCAGACCGGCTTGGGCCACGGCGTGGCCTCGCCCGATGGCGACACCACATCGGCTGCGGTGCAGGCAGCATGGCCGCTGGCGGCGGCACAGTGGCAGATCACGCCGGCCGTGGGCGCGCTGTATCAGCACCAGACACTGGACGCGTTTAGCGAAACTGTGACGAGCAGCAGTCCGCTGGCCTCCGCGTTTGGGGTGAAGGGTGCGCACACCACCTACAACACCATGCAGCCCTACGCAAAGGTGTCGTTCGCCACGGCGTTCGTGGCGCAAGGCGTCAGCTACGTACCGCAGTTCGACGTGGGCTATCGCTACGACACGCGCAACGGCAACACCCCGGTGGTGCGGGAAACCGCGCAGGACGGCACCGTGTTCGCGATGCCGGGTGATTCCCTGGGCCGTGGCGCAGCCACCGTGGGCGCACGCATCAGCGCCAAGGCTGGCGCATCGTGGAGCCTGTATCTGGATTACCAGGGCCAGTTCGCCAGCCACCTCAGCGACAACGCATTGAGCGTGGGCTTTACCAAGGCGTTCTAAGCCGTTTCCCCGCAGCCGCGGCACAAGGATGTGTCGCGGACTTTGCCAGGGCGATTCCGCGCTTCACAGAAGGCGGCGGATAGGGCCTCAGCACGCGACGTTTTATGAGGTAGCGGGAAGCTCCACCTGTTGGTGCAAGGTGCGTGCGCGCAGGCGCGGGGTTACGAAGTCGAAAAAAGCGCGCAGCTTTAGTGGCAGCGGCACTTGCCCTCGGTGTACCAGATGGATCGGTTGGGGCGCCGACTCGAAGGAGTCGAGCACCACGGAAAGCGCGTTGTCACGTACGGCGTCGGCTACCTGGTAGGACAGCACGCGTATCAAGCCGACACCAAGGATGGCGGCGGCGATGGCGGCCTCTGCCGTGTTCACGGCAAGTCGTGAATGCACCGGCACCGACAACTCTGCCTTGTCCGAATGGAATGTCCACGCGCGCTTGGATTCGAGCACCTCGAAACTGATGCACTGGTGTCCGGCGAGGTCGTGCGGACGAGTCGGCACGCCATGGGTCGCCAAATAGGCGGGGCTCCCACAGATCACCCGGCGAACCGAGCCGACACCGGTTGCCATCAGCGTGCTATCGGGCATGTCGCCGATGCGCACCGCGACGTCGATGTTCTCCTCCATCAGATGCATGACACGATCCGTCAAGATCAGGCGGATGTCGATCTGCGGATAGTGCGAGAGAAAGTCGGCCACAACAGGCACAAGGTGCAGGCGCCCGAAAACAATGGGGGCCGTGACCACCAGCTCGCCCTTTGGCGACGCGTACTCTCCCGTCGCCGCGCGCTCGGCCTCGCCGATCTCCTCGAGGATGCGCCGACAAGCAGCCACGTAGGACGCTCCCGCTTCAGTCAACGAGAGTTGACGTGTTGTGCGATGGAGCAGGCGAATTTTCAGATGCGATTCCAGTTGGCCCACCTTTCGGCTGACCGTTGCCAGCGGCAGGTCCAGGCGCCGCGCGGCGGCCGACAGGCTGCCTGAGTCGACCACGGTGACAAGGATGGACATGGACTCAAGAAGGTTCACGCACCCTCTCACTTTCTGGAAGGATCATTCTTGATTTTGGCAGATTATCTTGCTGGGTGTGGGCAGTTACCGTTGGCCGGTAGTTCCTGCGCTGCGGCTAGTCGCTCCAGTGGCGGGAAGACCCCACCGACAGGAGAGCGCCATGAGCGACCTAGCCAGCACATCTGAAAGCCTGTCCCCGCCAGCGACCGTGTCACGCGGGAAGATCTTGATGATGGCGATCATCGCCGGCGCGGTGATCACCAACATTTACTGCACCCAGCCCATTCTGCCGCTGATCGCGACAGGTCTGGGCGTGGACCTGACAGCCGTCGACTTGGTCGCGGGCGCGGCACTACTCGGATTCTCGACGGGCCTGGGTTTGCTGCTACCGCTTGGCGATCGATTTGACCGACGCAAGCTCGTGCTGGGGCAGATCGCACTGGCGTTTGTTCTGGCGGGTGCGGCGGCCGTGGCGCCCGGCATCTGGGCGTTGATTGCGGCATCGTTCGGTCTTGGCATCGTCAGTTGTGTACCGCAGCAACTCGTGCCCTTCGCCGCGACCATGTCAGAACCTAGCGAGCGCGGTCGTTCGGTGGGGACTGTCGTCAGCGGCATCATGGTGGGCATCCTCACGGGGCGCACCGTGGCGGGTCTGGTCGGCGCCGCATGGGGCTGGCGTGCGGTGTACGGGGTGGAAGCGGCCTTCATGATTCCCGTGTGGATCGCGGCTGCCTTGATGTTGCCGCGTGGGGTACCGTCCACCAGCCTTTCTTACGGACGCTTGCTCGCGTCGCTGTGGCCGCTGGTGCGGGATCATCGCCCGATTCGTGAATCCATGATGGTGCAGGCATTGCTGTGGGCCTGCTTCAACGCCTTCTGGGTGAACCTTGCCGCGCTGCTCGCGAATGGCCCGTGGCATTTGGGTAGTGCATGGGCAGGTGGGTTCGGCATCATCGGCGCCGCCGGAGCACTTGCCGCCTCGCTTGGCGGGCGTGCTTCAGATCGACGCGGGCCGCGTAGCGTAGTGGGCGCAAGCATCGGCATCGTTACGCTCGCCTACGTGCTACTTGCGGGTGCGAACAGCTCGCTCGTGCTTCTTGTGATGGGTGTCGTTGTGCTGGACATCGGCGTACAGGCCGGACTGGTATCCAATCAGACGCGCGCGTTCGCCGTCGACCCGAAAGCGCAGGGTCGCATCAACAGCCTTTATATGACGGCCACGTTCTTCGGCGGCGCGGTAGGCACCATCGCAAGCGGCTGGCTGATGACGCGATTCGGCTGGAGTGGCGTCGTTGGTTTTGGTATCGCGCTCGGGGGCATCGCCTTCGGCTTTTACCGTCTCTCCGCACCACGCAGCGTGAACGGCGCGCACGATGCGACCGCAGTGAAAGCGGTGCAGACATCGACAAGTGCTTCTTGAGGCAAGCCCATGCAACGCCGATCAGGTGCGCCGCGTGAGGATGCCGACAGCCGTGTTTCAACCCGTGGCGTTTGCACGAGCCCTGCCATGAAACAAGCATTGCCAGACATCATCAGCACGAACCTCGATGTGTTGTTCTGCGGCATCAACCCAGGGCTGATGGCGGCAATGACAGGACATCATTTCGTGGGAAGGAGTAATCGCTTCTGGAAGGTTCTGCATCAAGCAGGCTTCACTCCAGAAGAGTTATCGCCTCAGGATGATCATGGCTTACTCAAGTACGGATACGGCATAACCTCGGTCATACAACGGCCCACGGCGAACGCATCTGAGCTCTCCCCAAGGGAATTCACCTTGGCCGCGCGTGGCTTCGAGCAGAAAATTGCACACTATCAGCCGCACTTTGTTGCCTTCCTGGGCAAAGCTGCGTATGCGGGGATGGGACGCTTGCGCAGCGTCGATTGGGGGCTTCAACGGGATCGCATGCACGGCGCCGCGGTTTGGGCATTGCCCAATCCCAGCGGAAGAAACCGGTCATTCTCGCTAGACCGTCTGGCGGAGGCGTACCGCGAACTCTATCTGGAAGTGCTCGCTACGCGCGACGGGAGCGGGGCACCGCATCGACCAACGCCTAAGGCGCGGAGTTAGGGCGCACGAGCATGCATGCTCAGGGTAGGAGCTGTGTACGTCGACTGGCCGATATTGAACTCCGCCCTGTCGTTCCGCAGGGCGGTACAAGATTCCGTGTGTAGCGGCTCAGACGTGAGATGGAATCAGGCTTCGGTGGTGATCCTCTCAGATCACCACTGATAGCGCGCTGTTGCCATCACTGTGAGCTTGGCTCCGTAGTAACAGAACATGTAGCTGGAGCAATAAGAGACGTAAGTCTTGTTGAACAGATTGTTGGCGTTCAAGCCAAGCATCCATTGGCCAACGGAATAGTGCGCAGCAGCATCTACAAGGGTATGTTGCGGCACGGTCAGCGTGTTGTCCGCACTTCCGTAGCTCTTCCCGACGTAACGCACGCCCATGCCGAATCCGAGCTTGTCCCATGTGCCACCGTCAATGGTGTAGTCGCCCCATGCAGAAGCCATTTGCGTTGGCTGCGAGGTCGGGTGTTTGCCCTGGTCGCCATCGTTGGAGCGAAGCACGGTCTGGTAAAGGTGCGAGTACGACGCCAGTACACTGAAGTTTTTTGTGATCTCCGCGTGTCCTTCAAGCTCAATGCCACGCGAACGCACTTCGCCCGTCTGCGCCTGGTAGTTGACGTGCAGGGGATCGGAAGTCAGGACATTTGTTTGCCGCAGGTCGTACACCGCAGCGGTGATATACGCACGCATGCCGGTCGGCTGGTACTTCACGCCGAGCTCGTACTGCTTACCCAGCGTGGGAGCGAATGAGCTGCCCGTCCAGCTGTTGCCGGTCTGCGGCTGGAACGACGTCGAGTAGCTGAGGTAGGGCGCGACGCCGCTATCGAACTTGTAGTTCAGGGCCGTTCTCCACGTGAACGCGTGGTCGCGCTGATCGGTGGATGAGGATACCGCGCCGGTGGTCGCGCTTTGCTGCGTGTCCAGGGTGCGGGCCCAGTCGAATCGGCCGCCCAGGGTGAGTAACCAGCGATCAAGGCGTACCTGGTCCTGAAAGTAGCCGCCCAGTTGAGTAAGACGGGTGGACTGGTTTAGCGAAACGGGCACGCTAGCGATCTCGCTGAAGTCCGGATCGTAGATGTCGATCGCGTTCGCACCGAAGTACGCACCGCCTCGATGAATATGGTTGTAGAGGTATTGATAGTCGACGCCGGCCAGCAACGTATGTTGCAGGTTGCCGGTACTGAAATCGACCTGCACCTGGTTGTCCAGCGTGAACTGGCCCATGTGCTCCTTGTTGATGTTGCCCCAGTAGTAGCCAGTGCGATTATCGGCATTCAACAAGCTGGACAACGACGTCTGGTAGTAGTCGATATCGTCGTGCAGGTAACGAAGGTTTTGACGTACCTGCACGGAGTCGTTGAAGCGATGTTCGAACAGATAACCGATGGAGTACTGAGTGCGCGTGAAGTGGTCGCGCTGGGGATCGCCCAGATAGTGATCTGGGTTGATCTTGCCATTGGGGTTGTAGAGCACCGTGCCGTACGCCGGTAGGGGATTGAAAAGCCCGCCCTGCGGATCACGCTGAAAGTTGCTGAGCAACGTCAGGCTGGTGGCTTCACTGGGCCGCCAGGTGAGTGCCGGAGCGATGCCGAAGCGTTCGTCGCCGATGTGATCGGTCTGCGTATTGGCATCGCGGGCCAAGCCGGTGATGCGATAGAGCCACTGGCCACTCGCATCCAGGGGGCCGCCAAAGTCCACGCCCAACTGGCGACGATCGTAGTTGCCGATGCTGAGCAGTACCGAATGGAAGGGATCGTCGGTGGGCCGCTTGCTCACCATGTCGACGACGCCACCCGGGCTGGCCTGTCCGTAGAGCACGGACGCGGGTCCCCGCAACACGTCGATACGCTCAAGGAAGTAAGGATCGATGCGCGGGTTGGCAAACCAGGTAGTGCGATTCAACTTCATGCCATCGAGATACGAGTCCGCGTCGAAGCCCCGGATGCTGAGCTGATCAAAGCGCAGGTCGTTGTCCTGGCTGGATGCAGCCGGCACGTAGCGGAGGGCTTGGTCCAGCGTCTGCACACCCTGTGCATCCATTTGTTCGCGCGTGATCACCGTGATCGACTGTGGGTTGTCGATCAGTGCGGTATCCGTCTTGCTGCCTGCGCTGCTTCGCGTGGCGACGTAGCCGGTCACCGGCTTATCGGCCTTTTCCTTGTCAGTCTTGCCGGTGACATGGATGGTGGCCAACTGTTGTGGGTCGGCCTGCTGGGCTGATGCAGAAGTGGTCCAGCAAGCCAGCAGGGCAAGGGTGAGGGCGGATGTCGTGAACGTGCGGCCGGTCGTCAAGCAAGACGGCATGTAGGGTACCCCTGGAAGAAAGCGAAATAAGAATCTTTCTTATTTAACTTGATGCTTCCAAAGCCGTGTGGCCAAATAACGATGACAACTCGCCAAACATTGGCGTGTTCACATCCTTTCTTTGAAACGGCTGCACATGGACAACCTCTGGCGGCAACGCTTCGCGGCGGACTACCAACGGCAGAAGTGGCCGGTGATGGCCTGGGCCAACACCTATCAAGGTGGCGAGCGCCAGATCTGGCACAGCCACGAGCAGGGACAGTTGGTTGCCCCGACCCAAGGGGTGGTGCGCGTGCTGACGTCGGTGGGGGCGTGGGCAGTCACTCCCTTGCACGCGTTGTGGATTGCGCCAGGCGTCGACCATGAATTGCATATGGTCGGCTCAGTCACGCTGAGCACTTTGCGTGTGGAACCCGATGCTGCGCCGTGGTTATGGCGCGAGTGCAGTCTGATCGTGGTCACTCCGCTATTGCGCGAGCTACTGCTGAGCATGGCGCGCGACCCCTTTGAATACGAGGCGCACAACGATGCCGCCTTGATGGCTCCCTTGGCATTGCGTTGTCTCGAAACGGCACAACCCGTCGAGCATGGGCGGCTTCCTTTGCCACGCGACAAACGCTTGCTACAGGTATGCGAACTGCTGATTCAAAGCCCCGGCAGCGAAAACACGCTGGAGCAAATCAGCGCACAAGTGGGTGCGAGTACGCGGACAATGACGCGGCTGTTCAAGCAGGAGACCGGATTGACCTTTGGTCAATGGCGGCAACAGGCGATGCTGTCGGAAGCTGTCTGCCAGCTATCGCTCGGTTCAACGGTTTCCAGGGTCGCCCGCCACCTTGGCTACACCAATGCCAACGCGTTCAGCGCCATGTTCCGTCGCGTACTGGGCGTGCCGCCGCTTCGCTACATGCGGGGAGCGACATAGATCGCCCCCGAAGCAAAGTGCTGGGAAGAAGCATCACGGGGTGATGGCGGCCGTACAAGGTCAGCCGGACGTCTTCAAAAGGTGCGTGACACCGGGCGTTGTACTTCTTTGCGGGGCCGGGCCAGCCACAGTCCTGCGGCGACCGGTACGGTTAGCGACAGCCACCCCATAGTTTTCCAGACAACATGCTCCCCAAGTAGCGCAGAGAGCAGGCCGATGAGTGTGAGCGCGGACAGCAGCAGGGGGGCGCCCCAAACCTTGCGAAAGGATGGCGTGCTCTTCATGCGGCTGATTCTTTCGCTTCGTGGGACTCGTGCACGGCGATCAAATGGGCGATGCGTTCGGCATGCGTCTTCCGACGAGCGAACCACAAATACAATCCACTCCCGAGCACGACAATGGTGATCAGATCCAGCAGCGCCCAAAGGATCTTGAGGGGCAGGCCGCCATAGTCGCCGAAGTGCAGGGGCCGCGACACCTCAAGCGCGCGCAGGTACCACGGCATCTTCACCACACCGCTCAGTTCGCCCGTATGCGCGTTGACAAGGACAGGACTGAACAGGCGCGATGTTAGCGTGCGATCACCTTTGGCCCATAAAACATAATGGTATGGACTTCCAAACGGGTTGCCGGGGTAGGCGATGCTTGTGATGGTCATGCCAGGCACCGCGCGTTGGGCCGTTTCCAGCGCAGCCTGTACGGAGGGAAGGGCGTCCCCTGGTGGGATGGCCTGACCCTCGTAGGAGGCCAGCAGTTGCCTGACGTCGGTCTGCTGCCACAGGCCGAAGAGCGGCGTCGACAGCTCGTTCAGCACGCCGGTGGCGCCCACCACCAACGCCCAGGCCATAGTCACGATACCCAGCAGGTTGTGCAGATCCAGCCACTTCAGGCGAGTGGCGCGTCCGCGGCGCACCGTCCCGAAATCGAGCTTCTTCATAAACGGCCCGTACAGCACGATGCCCGACACGATGGCAATGACAAACAGCAACGCCATCACACCCAGAAACAGTTCGCCGGGCAGGCCGACAAACAGGTCGGTGTGAAGCGCAAGCATAATCTCCATAAACCTCTTGGGCTTTTCGGTCCCCGGTTGGGACGTCTCCAGCACCTCTGCTGTGCGCGCATCGAAACGGATGGAGTACATCACATGCGGGTTCGCCTTCATGGCATCGAACGACGGCACCATCCACACGTAAACGGCGGGCTCGTCGTCATCCGCAAACATCGAGGCGATGACGTCGTTGGGATGAAGATGGTGCGCGGCTTCGGCGAAGCGGTCGAAGCTGGCGTTGGGTGTGCCTTCCGGCAGTGACGCATAGTGGTGCGGCTCAAGCCAACCGTCGATCTCCTCGTGAAACACAAGAGGCAGGCCGGTCAGGCAGACGAGCAACAGAAATGCCGTGCAGATCAGGCTGGTCCACTTGTGGACGCTGTACCAGCGTTTGAGTGAGCGGGCCGCCGTCATGGCCATTTACCCGTGGCAAGTGGCGCTAACGCATATCGGGCGACGCACGCCGCGTAAAGAACTGCCCTGCGCCACGCGTCTCCGTCGCCAACCACTGCCATGCTGGTCCCTTAGTCGATATTGAGAATAATTCTCATTATTGACTGATCTGATCGGGCCTGGAAAGCCCCTCTGGCGCGAAAGGCCTCGTGTTCGTTGCCCTTCTGGGCACACACCCATCAGCATGGGCAGGCTGAATCGCCCCGGTTTTCGCGGAGGCTATTTGGTTTAAGTGATCATGCGGCCTGCACCAAGTCGGAAGCCAGCTGACGGTAGTAGTTAGCTTCGGCCTCGGCGGGTGGAATATACCCGATGGGTTCGAGTAAGCGTTGGTGGTTGAACCATGACACCCATTCGAGCGTGGCCAGTTCCACCGCTTCTCTGGTTTTCCATGGTGCTCGGCGGTGAATCAGCTCGGCCTTGTAGAGCCCGTTGATGGTCTCGGCCAACGCGTTGTCATAG